>NZ_AFAL01000073.1 GCF_000193225.1 Verminephrobacter aporrectodeae subsp. tuberculatae At4
CGGCGGCGTGGGCCTGGTGTTTGCCGTGGCACTCGTTGCGGCGCCCGTGCTGGCGGCGCGGATCGGGCTTTCCGGGCTGTTCGGCCTGACCTGCGCGCTGGCGCTCGCGGGCGTTGCCGTGCTGCTGGGCTGCGTTCCGGCAGAGTCCGAGCGGCGCAGGGACGCCGTGCGTGCACGGCTGGCCGACGCCTGGGCCCACCCGGACCTGCTGCGCCTGAACCTGGGCGTGTTCGTTTTGCACACCGTGCAGCTGTGCATGTGGGTCGCGGTTCCCGCCCTGCTCGTGCAGGCCGGCCTCGCCAAGGACCTGCACTGGCAGCTGTACCTGCCCGCCGTCGTGCTGTCGTTTGCCACCCTGGGCGGACTGTTTGCGCTGGAGCGCGCCGGCCGGCTGCGCGCCGCGCTGCTCGGGGCGATTGCGCTGATTCTTGCGGTGCAGGCCGGGCTCGGCGTGCTGGCCGCGAGCGGCAGCGCGCCGACGCTGTGGCTGCTCGGCCCCCTGCTGTTCGTCTTTTTCTGCGGCTTCAACGCGCTCGAGGCGAGCCAGCCCAGTCTCGTCTCGCGCATGGCGCCTGCTGCGCTGCGCGGCGCGGCGCTGGGCAGCTACAACACCATGCAGTCGCTGGGCCTGTTCGCCGGCGGCGCGCTGGGCGGTGCGCTGCTGAAATGGGCCGGCGCCCCCGGTCTGTTTGCCGCGACCAGCGCGCTCGCTGCCCTGTGGCTGCTGCTGACCTGGCCCTTGCGGCCCGTGGGGCGAAGCCCATGAGTTGCCAGCCAAGTAGTCAGAAGCCGGACACCTCCGCGCGGCCGCGTCCGTTGACTCCATCCGAGATCGAATCGCTGCGGCAAGACATGAAGCAATCCATGGAGTGGATGGAGGTTGAACTGCGTCGTCGGCACGAACAGGCCGGCAGCAAGCCTTTATTGAAACACCCCTGAGCGCCTGCCTGCGGCCTGGCTCAGGGTCAGTTTCTGCCCCGCTGCATGCGGCGGGAGCAGGCCTTAACCGCCCCGGCGCATCATGTCGAAGAAGTCCACGTTCGTCTTGGTGGCCCTCATGTTCTTGATCATGAGCTCCATGGATTCGATCTCGTCCATGTTGTACATGAACTGGCGCAGGATGCGGGTCTTTTGCAGGATTTCGGGCGCGAGCAGCAGTTCCTCGCGGCGCGTTCCGCTCTTGTTGAGTTCGATCGCCGGGAACACGCGCTTTTCGTACAGACGGCGGTTGAGGTGGATTTCGCAGTTGCCCGTGCCCTTGAATTCTTCAAAGATCACCTCGTCCATGCGGCTGCCGGTGTCGACCAGCGCCGTGGCGACGATGGTCAGCGATCCGCCTTCCTCGACCTTGCGCGCGGCGCCAAAGAAACGCTTGGGGCGCTGCAGCGCGGCGGCGTCCACTCCGCCCGAGAGCACCTTGCCCGAGGAGGGCACCACGTTGTTGTAGGCGCGCGCCAGGCGGGTGATCGAGTCGAGCAGGATCACCACGTCCTTCTTGAGCTCGACCAGGCGCTTGGCGCGCTCGATGACCATTTCGGCGACGTGCACGTGGCGCGCGGCGGGCTCGTCGAAGGTCGAGGCGATGATCTCGCCCTTGACCGTGCGCTGCATTTCGGTCACTTCCTCGGGGCGCTCGTCGACGAGCAGCACCATCAGGTGCACGTCGGGGTTGTTCGCCGTGATGGCGTGGGCGATGTGCTGCATCATCACCGTCTTGCCGCTCTTGGGCGGGGCAACGATGAGCGCCCGCTGGCCGCGGCCCAGGGGCGCGATGATGTCGATGATGCGGCCGGTGATGTTCTCCTCGCCCTTGATCTCGCGCTCCAGGCGCATCTGCTCCTTGGGGAACAGCGGCGTCAGGTTTTCGAACATCACCTTGTGCTTGTTCTGCTCCGGCGGGCCGCCGTTGACGGCGTCGAGCTTGGTCAGGGCAAAGTAGCGCTCGCCGTCCTTGGGCGTGCGCACCTCGCCTTCGATCATGTCGCCGGTGTGCAGGTTGAAGCGGCGCACCTGGCTCGGCGAGATGTAGATGTCGTCGGTGCTCGCGGTGAAACTGGTGTCGGGGCTGCGCAGAAAGCCGAAGCCGTCGGGCAGGATTTCCAGCACCCCGTCGGCAAACACCTGCTCGCCCGCCTTGGCGCGCTTTTTGATGATCGCGAACATCAGCTCCTGCTTGCGCATGCGGCCGGTGTTTTCGATGTCGAGTTCTTCGGCCTGCTTGAGGACTTCAGACACATGCAGTGCCTTGAGTTCGTTTAAGTGCATGGATCGACTCCTGGACGGAGTGGGGGGTGAATCTTGGGGGAGAGCGGGGCGCCGGGTGGGCTGCTGGCTAGCAGGTCCGGTCTGCCTGGGGTCTCGGCGCTGCATGCCATAAGCGGTGTGCAGCCCGATGGTCGGGGGCGATTATGACAGGAAAAATGGGTGTGCTGCACGGGGGGACGCCATCGCGCAAGCAGGCCCGCACGGCGCCCGATGGGTCAGGCCAGCTGCTGATCGATGAAGGCGGTGAGCTGGGTCAGGGCCATGGCGCCGACCTTGGTTGCGGCCAGCTGGCCGTCCTTGAACAGCATCAGCGTGGGGACGCCGCGGATGCCGAAGCGCGCGTGCGTCTCGCGGTTCTTGTCGACGTCCATCTTCGCCACCTGCAGCCTGCCCTGGTAGTTGTCCGCAACCTCGTCCAGGATCGGCTCCATCATCTTGCAAGGGCCGCACCATGGGGCCCAGCAGTCCACCAGCACCGGGGTGCCGGCCTGCAGCACGTCGGCGTCAAAGCTGGCGTCGGAGACATGTTTGATGAGTTCGCTGGCCATGGGCGGATTCCTGGTTTTGGCGCGGGTGGCGCCCCGTGTTCGCTTAAAGTCCGGGAATTGTGACAGAAACCCATCCCACGCACGGCGCTGCGGCCGGCGCTTGCGCGGCTCCGGCTGGCGCAGTCCCGGGCGAGCGCTGCGCTGCCTTGTGGCAGGGTGTTTTCGCGCGGGTGGCGCAGCATATGCACGCGCAGGGCGCGCACCCTGCGCGCACCGTGGTGCTGCTGCCGTACGCCCAGCTCATGCCCTGGGCGCAGCAGCATTGGGCCCTGCAGCACGCCGAGGGGTTTGCCCCGCGGTTCGAGACCACGCGCAGCTGGGCCTGCAGGCTCGCGGCCTTCGTTCCCCAGGGCGACGATTTCTCGGGCGATGCGGCGCGCGACACCCTGGGTGCGCGTGCGCTGCTCGAGCGCGCCGGCCTTGCGGCCCAGTGCGACATGCTGGCCGCGCCCTTG
>NZ_AFAL01000072.1 GCF_000193225.1 Verminephrobacter aporrectodeae subsp. tuberculatae At4
TCTTCCACTGGCCCGCGGGCTTTGCCAAGATGACCCGGGGCATTGGCTCCTGGGGCTGGAACACGGTGCCGCAAAAGCATCTGCAGGACCGGGTGCTGCGCTTCACCCAGGCCAAGCTCATCGGCGGCGGCTCGTCGATCAACGCCCAGCTCTACACCCGCGGCGCGGCCGCGGACTACGACGACTGGGCGCGCACCGCGGGCGCGTCCGGCTGGAGCCATGCCGACGTGCTGCCGTACTTCAAACGCTCGGAAAACAACCAGCGCTTTGCCAACGACTACCACAGCTACGGCGGCCCGCTGGGGGTGTCCAACCCCATCAGCCCCTTGCCGATTTGCGAGGCTTTTTTTCAGGCCGGGCAGGAGCTTGGCATCCCGTTCAACCCCGATTTCAACGGCGCTGCGCAGGACGGCCTGGGCTACTACCAGCTCACGCAGCTGAACGCGCGCCGCTCGTCCGCGGCCACCGGATTCCTCGATCCGGCCCGGGGCCGTGCGAATCTGCAGGTCAGGCTGCACTCCCGGGTGCTCAAGGTCTTGCTCGAAGGCAAGCGCGCGGTCGGCGTCGAACTGCTGGTCGGCAAGAGCCGCACGCCCGTGACCGTGCGGGCCCGGCGCGAGGTGATCGTCTCGTCCGGGGCCATCGGCTCGCCCAAGCTGCTGATGCAGTCCGGCATCGGCCCGGGCGCGCACCTGCACAGCCTGGGCCTGGCCGTGCAGCACGAGCTGCCCGGTGTGGGCTCGAACCTGCAAGACCATCTGGACCTGTTCGTGATTGCCGAATGCACCGGCGACCACACGTACGACAAATACAACCGCCCGCACCACGCGGCCTGGGCCGGCCTGCAGTACCTGCTGCTGCACAAGGGACCGGTGGCGTCGAGCCTGTTCGAGACCGGGGGATTCTGGTACGCGGACCCGGCGCACAAAGCGCGCTCCCCCGACATCCAGTTCCACCTGGGCCTGGGCTCGGGGATCGAGGCCGGAATGGCGAAGATGCGCAACGCCGGGGTGACGCTGAACACCGCCTACCTGCGCCCCCAGTCCCGCGGCAGCGTGCGGCTGGCCAGCGCCGACCCCGCCGCCGCGCCGCTCATCGACCCGAACTACTGGGCGCACCCGCAGGACCGCGAAATGGCCATCGCGGGCCTGCAGTGCGCGCGCGAAATCATGCGCCAGCCGGCCCTGCAGCGCTACGTCAGGGCCGAGGTGCTGCCGGGTCCCGGGCGGCAGAGCGCGCAGGAACTGTACGCCTACGCCTGCGCCCACGCGAAGACCGACCACCACCCCATCGGCACCTGCCGGATCGGCCCGGAAAGCGACGCGCACAGCGTCGTCGCGCCCGACCTGAGGCTCATCGGCATCGACGGCCTGCGCGTCGTCGATGCATCCGTCATGCCCTGCCTGCCCTCGTGCAATACCAACGCGCCGACCATCATGCTCGCGGAAAAAGCCGCCGACCACATCCTGGGCCGCATCTGAGCGGGTCGCGCACGTCCCCTGAAGAACGTCAGCATGCAAATCCACCTTCCCCAAGCCGACGGTTCGATTCGAGTCCACGCGCTCCAAGCCCGTCCGATCGAGCCCGCGGACCGACCGGCCCGATTCAACCGCAGCGTGTACGCCGCAGCGCACGTGGTCATCGACCCCTTGGCCAGCGCCGATCCCTGGGACGCATCGCCGACGCTGGACTGGGACGCGACGCTGGCTTTCCGCGAGCACCTCTACGGGCTCGGCTTCAGAGTCGCCGAAGCCATGGACACCGCGCAGCGTGGAATGGGCGTCGATTGGCCGGTGGCGCGGGAACTCATCCGGCGCAGCGTGCGCCACGCGCGCAGCGTCGGCGGAGAACTCGCCTGCGGGGTCGGAACCGACCAACTCGCCCCGGGGCCGCAGGTTGGCCTGGCGCAGGTCGAGGCCGCGTACCGCGAGCAACTGGACGTGGTCCAGGCCGAAGGCGGCCAGGTCATCCTCATGGCCAGCCGCGCGCTCGCCCAGGCGGCCCGGGGAACCGACGACTACCACGCGCTGTACGGCCGCATCCTGCAAGACTGCGCGCAGCCCGTGGTACTGCACTGGCTGGGGCCCATGTTCGACCCGGCGCTGGCCGGCTACTGGGGCTCTGCCGACCTGGCGACGGCGCTCGACACCGTGGCGCGGCTGATTGCGGACCATGCGGCCAAGGTCGAGGGCATCAAGGTCTCGCTGCTCGAGGCCCGCTGGGAACTGGAACTGCGCCGCCGCCTGCCCCCGGGCGTGAAGATGTACACCGGCGACGACTTCAACTACGCGGAACTGATTGCCGGCGACGGCGCGGGCCATTCCCACGGACTGCTGGGAATCTTCGACCCCATTGCCCCCGTTGCCGCAGCGGCGCTCGCCGAACTCGCCGCCGGACGCACGCAGGAATTTCGCCGCCTGCTCGACCCCACGGTGGCCCTCTCGCGCGAAATCTTCCGTGCACCGACCCGCCACTACAAGGCCGGCGTGGTGTTCCTGGCCTGGCTCAACGGCCACCAAAAGCATTTCTCAATGGCCGCGGGCCTGCAATCCGCCCGCGGAGTCGTTCACTACGCCCGGGTCTTCGCGCTCGCCGACGCCTGCGGCGCACTGTCCAACCCGGACCTGGCCACTGCGCGGATGCGACAGTTCCTGTCCGTGCACTGTGGCATGGACGGCTAGACTGGGGGCCGGCTGTTGGCGTCGTGGATCAACACCGGACAAATTAAAAAATCCAAATGGAAATCCGAAGGAAAGTCATAGTATTTGACATGATTTTGCCGTCCATCTTGTTCATCTTGTTGATGGCAACATTCCAGCAGACCACACTGGATCACACATTGGCATCTCATTTTTATAGCCCAAAACACAAATGGATTTACAGAAATAATACTTTTCTGGAAGTTGTACTTCATAAAGGAGGAGCGAAATTCGTCCTTGGAATTTTTATAATACTGCTTGGCTATCTCTATTATTCTTTTAAATTTGTACATGATAAAAAACCTTATAAACTTTGCAAGTTCGTCATAATTTCATCCTTGTTGGCAATAATTTTGACCAACCTATTGAAAAATGTATCCACCTGGGCTTGTCCCTGGAATAGTTTGATTTTTGGCGGTCAGTCGTCAAATTTATCATTGTGGAATGTTTTTTCCACAAGCTATCCACCCGCACATTGCTTTCCTTCGGGCCATGCTTCTGGGGGATATGGTTTCTTGTCCCTGTATTATGGATTTTGTTTCATCTACGGGAAACGCAATTTTTATTGTCTTATACCAGGCATTTTTCTGGGTGGTATATTTGGCATTACCCAACAGATACGTGGGGCTCATTTTATGTCTCATGATTTTGCCACAATAATCGTGAGTATTTTTTCTGCTTGGGTGACGTATTTAATCCTGAATTATTACAACAATCTACATGAATCATGATGGTCAAGCTCGAATCGAAGCCGTGCGCAAATTATTCTTGGAAATAATGTGCCAATTGAATTGGAGGATGGCAGTTCCTGCCCATGCACTGTGGCGTGGACGGCTGCGTTGGGGTCCGACCCCGGCAACGCGGGCCGGCGCGGCGCCACCGTCATCGGACGCCCTTCCCGTGGCTCTCGTCCTGAACATCCCAGTGCTTCCACATCAGGTATTCGACATGCAGGTCAACGCCCGTATCGCGATCGGGCAGGATGGGCACTTTGGCATACACGGTCCAGCCGCGTTTCCGGTATAGGTCGTATCCTGGCTGAAAATCGGACGTTGCAAGCCTGCCGCGCCGGATGCCACGGGATGCGGCGTAGCTTTCCATTTTTTCCAGGAGTGCGCTTGCAATACCGCGCCGGTGCATCGCCGGATCAACCCAGAGCAGGTGGATATATAACCACCCGAACCGCAACCAACCATACACCGCGCCGTGCAAATCACCGGATTCCGAGCGGGCAGTGATCAGAAGCGTATCGGCGCCATAGTCGCCGAGTTGGGACGCGTTGAAGGCTTTCAGGGCGGTCCGCAAGGGCTCGACCTGTTCGGGTTCTGGTTCGACGATTTCTTCGTAGAAAGTATTCATTCATGCATCGTGCAACCCGGCTCCGTCAGCCAAGCAAATGCACCCTGTTTTCCGGCAAACCCGGCACTTCGCAGCGCAAGGCCCACAGAGAGCCCGCCAGACGCTCGCCGGGACCGCGGCCGGCAGCGGCGCTGGTGATGTAGAGAGTGCGTCGGTCTGCGCCCCCAAAGGTGGCCGTGGTGACGTTGCTCACCGGCATATCGACCACGCGGTCAATCTCCCCGTTGGGGGCCACCCGAACGATGCAGCCACCGCCGTAACGGCAATTCCAGAGGTAGCCCTGAGCGTCCATGGCGGAGCCATCGGGCAAGCCGCGCCCAAAGCCGGACAGGTGCTCGCGCGCCGCGCCCAGGGTCGCGCTACCCTGATCGAAGGCATACGCCCAAACGCGGTTGGCCAGCGTGTCGGCGGTGTAGAAGGTACACGCTGGCGGGCTCCAGCAGATGGTGTTGGCGATGCCCAAGCCTTCGATATGCACGCTGACGCCGCCCTGGGGCGTGATCTTGTACATCTTGCCCTCGTTCCCCCCCGCTTCCCCCGCGTCGCCATTGGCCAGCACGTTGTTGCGCATCGAGCCGACCCAGAAATTGCCCAGAGGGTCGGCGCGGCCGTCGTTCAAGCGCACCTGCGGCCATCCGGGAAGTTGGAAACCATGGTCCTCGCGCCGATCGCCGACGGGCCACCACCAGATCAACCGCGACCCCAGCGCCACCAGCCACCGACCGGGCTCGTTGCTGAGCGCGAGCGCAACGACGGGCTCATCGAACTGCCATGTCAGTACCGCCGTGCTCGCCACATCAAAGCGGTGGATCAGGAAGCGGGGGATGTCCGTCCAGTAAACCGCCGCCTCCGTGCTGCTCCACACGGCGCCTTCACCGCAAAAATCTCCCGTGGGGGCGACACAACGCACATCGTCAATGGCCATGAAACTCTCTCCCGATTCGTATAAAAAAACTGGGGCATTGCCCGAGTCTACGGTGTTTTCAAAGATCGACAGAACGATGGGCGCAGAAAAGACTCAGTTCAGGTGATTTTTCTTTTGCCGCCATTTGTCGAGCATGACGGCCAAGGAACCGCCACCGTATCGTGCCTCAGTACTTCACGGGTCGAGAGTCCGCAGGGTCCGCCCACCGGGTATTGGGCACGAGAGAGAACCAGCCCGGGCGTGCGGGATCCCGGTCATAGGGATAGCCACCGGTGGATTTGTAGTAGTCAGCGTATTTTCCAAGCTTGTCCCGATCCAGCGCCACGCCCAGGCCCGGGCCAGTGGGAACCTGAATGGCGCCGTCCTGGTATTTCATCGGCCCTCCGAGAATGATGTCGTCCATCAGATGGTGGTAGTGGGCGTCTGCCGTGAAAACCAGATTCGGGATGACGGCGCCCATGTGCAGCATGCTCGCAAGCTGTACGCCCAGTTCACCCGAGGAATGCACAGAAATACCGAGTTGGAACGTTTCGCAAACACCGGCCGCTTTGATGCATGGGCGTATGCCGCCCCAGAATGTGGTGTCCAGCAGGATGACATCGACTGCGGGATTCAGTATGTTTGCGGCCAATTGCTCGAAATTGATGACCACCGTGTTCGTGGCCAGGGGAATCTTCACGTTGGCGCGCACGCGGCGCATGCCGTTCAATCCCCAGGTGGGGTCTTCAAAGTAATCGTTTTTCAGATTCTCGATGCCGCGGCCGAATCGGATCGCGTCTTCGACACTGAGCGCGCCGTTGGGGTCGTAGCGGACCGGATCGGATCCGACTGCATGGGCCAACGCATGGAATGCTTCCAGTTCATAATCTGGCGGAAACACGCCCCCCTTGAGCTTGTGTGCCTGGAATCCATGCTGCTTTTTCAGCGCCAGAGCGTGCTCAACCAGTTGGTCGGCGGTGCGCACCTCGCCCTGCCCATTTTCCTGATTCGGCAAGCGGAAGAAAAGGTAGCTGGCAAACGGTATGGCGTCGCGCAGCTTTCCCCCCAGCAGGTCGTACGCCGGTATGTTCAGCACTTTCCCCACGATGTCGATGCAGGCGAATTCAAGCGCCGCGTGCAGCTGGGTCCGGTTGTTGTACAGGCTCGCCGTGGGGTTGGTGATTTTGAAGCGCATGGCTTCAAGCTCGAACGGATCGTGTCCGACGAGGTAGCTTTTGAGTGCACGGAACGCGGCTTCCGCACTCTCTCCACCCCCGCCCATTTCACCCAGTCCGGTGACTCCGATATCGGTGTCAACCTCGACGATGGTCCGGACGAACCGTCCCCAATGGGCACCGTTGGAATGGCGCAATGGTGCCTCCAGAGGAAGCGCAATGGTGGTGGCACGCACATCGGTAATTTTTGGACGCTTCATATTGTTTCGCTGCAAAGTCTTGGGATGTCAAATATTTATTCTGTACGGGCTGCTCATAGGGCTCATTCCGGCAGCGCAATGCCCAGTTTCGACAGCACACCCCCGTCGATCTTCAATTCAGTCCCGGTAATGAATCGGGCGTTGCTTCCGGCCAGAAATGCGACCGCCTCCGCTATTTCCCACGCATGGCCGACGCGCCCCAGCGGATGGCCCTTTCCCCAGGCGGCCAGCGTTGCCTCGGAACTGGCTGTGCCTTTGTGGATGTCTGCGGCCCAGCGCAGCATGGGGGTGTCCACGGAGGCGGGGCATACGGTGTTCACGGTGATGTTGTCTGGCGCGTGGTCCAGTGCCATGGCACGGACCAGCGCGTTGATTCCGCCCTTGCTCGCGGTATAGGCGGCAACCTGCGTTTGTGAGGCAAAGGCCTGCACCGAGGAAATCGCGACGATGGCGCCGCCAGCGCGCGGCTTCATCCAGGGGATGGCGTGCTTGGCCGCGAGGAAGACGCCCTTGAGGTTGACGTCGATGACTTCGTCCCACGTCGCCTCGGGGGTGTCTACCACCGTGCCGTAGCGTTGAATGCCTGCGCTGCAAACCAGCACGTCGATTCCGCCCCATGCCCGGGCGGCTTGCGCCATGGCCTCTTCCATGGCCGCAGTGTGGCGGACGTCGGCCAGGAATCCCCGCACGGACGCGGGGATGTCCTCTTGCAACTGGCGCAGCGACGCCGCATCCGACGCGATCGCCAGGACCTGCGCCCCCCCACGGACAAACCGTTCGACGCAGGCCCGCCCCATGCCCATGCTGGCGCCGGTGACGACGACGGATTTACCGCAGAAATCATTCATCCCGTTTCCCTTTTCCTCGTAGGCCCCGATCCCGGACGGGGGTGCCGTTGCTTCGCTTCCTGCCCTGGGCCGCAGCGCCTGGATGCTAGGCCTGAGGGGCTGTTTGACAGCTTGGTAGTTGTACCAATACACCTCCCCGGATGCGTGCCGAAACGGTAGCTTGTGCGCGTAGATGGAGCGTCTCGTTGCATCCATCTTGGCCCATGGACGCGAACCAAAAGAAAGCCTCATTCCCATCGGACGGGAATGCGGCACTTGAATATGCGCGCAATCCTTTGATACTCCCCCCATGCCCAACCCCGAAGCGCGCCCCGTTGCCGCCGCCGACCGCGTACTGCACGTGCTCGCCGTGCTGGCGCAGCATGGCCGGTTGATGTCGGCCGCAGAGCTGATGGAGTGCACGGGTCTGGCGCGCAGCACGCTGTACCGCCAGTTGGCGCGGCTCAAGTCCTGGGGCTTCGTGCTCGAAGGCAATGGGCACTACGCGCCCGGGCCGCTCGGCCTGCAACTGGCGCTGGGCTTTGACATGGCATCGCATCTGGTGCAGCAGGCGCGCTCGGACATGCAGGCGCTGGCCCGGCAGTCGCGCGAAAGCGTGGGCCTGGTGGTGGCCGTGAACGACAGCGTGGTGTGCCTGGACATGGTCGAGAGCACGCAGGCGCTGCGCTGTTCTTTCGAGAAAGGGCGCAGCGTGCCCTTGCGCTTCGGGGCCTCGGCCCAGTGCCTGCTCGCGCACGCGGCCCCGGCCATGCGCGATGCTTTTTTGGCCCGGCATTACGGCGCCGCCAGCGCTGAACGCCAGAGCGCGCTGGCCGCTCTCGAGGGCGTCGCCAGGGCCGGCTACGCCGTCAGTTCCGGCGTGGTCGATGCGGGCGTCTGGGGCGTCAGCGTGCCCCTGTTCGGCACGGCGCGGCAGGCCGCTGGCGCGATGACGCTGATGGCGCCGATCCTGCGCGCCCAGGGGCAGGAGGCCGCGCTCATCGGCATGGCCGCGGTCGCCGCGGCACGCATTTCGCGCAAGCTCGCTGCGCATTGATTCTTTCCCCCACCCACCAAGGAGTAGTTCCCCATGAACCTGCGTCGTCCCTTTTTTCTGCTCAGCCTGGCTGCCCTCGTCTTGTGCGGCCCGGGTGCGCAGGCGCAAGACAGTCCGCTGCGCGTGGGCACGGACGCCACGTTCGCGCCCATGGAGTTTGTCGACAACGGCAAGCGCACGGGCTTTGACATCGAACTGGTCGAGGCCGTCGCGAAAAACATGGGTCGGCGGCTCGAATGGGTGGACATCGACTTCAAGGGCCTGATCCCCGGCCTGCTCTCCAAGCGTTTCGACATGGCGGTATCTGCCATCTACATCACCGACGAGCGCCGCAAGGTGGTCGATTTCAGCGCCCCCTACTACACCGGCGGCCTGGTGGTGCTGGTCAGGGAAGGCAATACGGCGATCAAAAAGCCGGCTGACCTGGACGGCAAAAAGGTCAGCGTGCAGGTCGGCACCAAGTCGGTGGGCTTTCTCACGCAGCAGCACCCCGGGGTGCAGCGCGTCGAGGTCGAGAAGAACCAGGAGATGTTCAACCTGGTCGATATCGGCCGCGCCGACGCCGCCGTCACCGGCAAGCCCGCCGCCTTCCACTATGTGCGCACCCGCTCCGGGCTGCGCGTGCTCGACGCGCCGCTGACCACCGAGGAATACGGCATGGCGCTGCGCAAGGACACGCCGGAGCTGACGCAGGCCGTGAACGCCGCGCTCGCCAACCTCCGGGCCGATGGCACTTACGCGGAGATCGTCAAAAAATGGTTCGGCAACGGCGCGGCCAAGCCCTGAACCCGCTGGCCCGAACTGCTTGCCGGAGCGCGTGATGGAACTCGATTTTTCTCCCGTCTGGGCGGCTGCACCGCAGCTGTTTTCGGGCGCGCTGGTGAGCGTGGAAATCACCGCCGCCGCGCTGCTGCTGGGCTGCGCCATGGGGCTGCTGGTGGGCATTGGCCGCCTCGATCCGCAGCGCCGCGTGGTCTACGGCCTGTGCACGGCCTACGTGGCGGCGATCCGCGGCACGCCGCTGCTGGTGCAGTTGTTCATCCTGTTCTTTGGCCTGCCGCAGTTCGGCATTCTCTTGCCCGCGTTCGCGTGCGGTGTGATCGGTCTGGGAATCTACGCGGGCGCGTATGTGTCGGAGATCGTGCGCGGCGCGATCGCGTCCGTTGACAAGGGGCAGATGGAGGCCGCGCGCTCCATCGGCATGTCCTCGGGGCTGGCCATGCGCAGCGTGGTGCTGCCGCAGGCGGTGCTGCGCATGATTCCTCCGCTGGGCAACGAGTTCATCGCGCTGATCAAGAATTCGGCGCTGGTCTCGCTGCTCACCATCCATGACCTGATGCACGAGGGGCAGAAGATCATCAGCGTCTCGTACCGCTCGCTGGAGGTGTACCTGGCGATCGCCGTGGTGTACTTCCTGCTCACGGGTGCCACCGCGCTGCTGCTGCGCCGCATCGAGCTGCACCTGCGCGCCGGGGGGATGGTGCAATGACCGAGCCTCTGCCCGAGGGCTGCGATCCGGCCGCCCGGCCCATCGTGCACGTGCACGGATTGTGCAAATCCTTTGGCGACCAGCGCGTGCTCGACGGCGTGGACCTCGACGTGCTGCCGTCGCAGGTGGTCGTGCTGATAGGCCCCAGCGGTTCCGGCAAGAGCACCCTGCTGCGCTGCTGCAATGGCCTGGAGCGGCCGGAGAGCGGAACCGTCGAGGTCTGCGGGCGCCTGCTGGTGCAGGACGGCCGCATGCTCGACGAGTCCGGGCTGAACGCCCTGCGCGCCGAGGTGGGCATGGTGTTCCAGTCGTTCAACCTGTTTGCGCACCTGTCGGTACTCGACAACATCACGCTGGGCCCGCGCAAGCTGCGCGGCCTCACGCGCCGGGACGCCGAGGAGCGCGCCCGGGCGCTGCTCGCCAAGGTGGGCCTGGAGCACAAGGCCGCCGCCATGCCCGCGAGCCTGTCGGGCGGGCAAAAGCAGCGCGTGGCCATCGCGCGTGCGCTGGCCATGGCGCCGCGCGTGCTGCTCTTCGACGAACCCACGTCCGCGCTCGACCCGGAACTCGTCGGCGAGGTGCTGCAGGTAATGAAGCTGCTGGCCAGCGAAGGCATGACCATGCTGGTCGTGACCCACGAGATGGGTTTTGCGCGCGAGGTCGGCGACGTGGTCGCCGTGATGGACGGCGGAAAAATCATCGAGACCGGCGCCCCCGCGAGCATCTTCACCCGGCCCACGCAAGAGCGCACGCGCGCCTTTCTGCAGGCCGTTCTCGGGCGCACCTGAATCCGCCGATGCCTTTCTTCGATCTGGCCACCATCGCCGCCCTGCCCTGGAAGAATGGCGGCGGCAGCACGCGGGAGCTGGCCTGCTGGCCGCCCGCAGCGGGCATGGAGCAGTTTGCATGGCGCATCAGCGTGGCCCGCATCGCGGCGCCCGGGCCGTTCTCGGCGTTTCCCGGGGTGGACCGGCAGATCATGCTGCTCAGCGGCGGCGGCGTGCAGCTGCGCGCTGCCGACGGGCGCTGGGAGCACGCGCTCGATACACGCTGGCAGCCTTTTGCGTTCTCCGGCGACGATCCGGTGGAATGCCGCCTGCTGGCAGGCGCGTCAACCGACCTCAACCTGATGCTGCGCCGGGGCGTCTGGAACGGCACGCTGCAACTGCTGCGCACCGCAGCGCCGCCCGCGCGCGCCGCTGCGGGCCTGGGCCTGGTGCTGCAAGGCGCGTGGCGATGCAGCGCCGGCGCCAACGACACACGCGTGCTGACGGCGGGACAGGGCCTCTGGTGGATGGACGGGCGCGCCGACGGGGCAGAACGCCTGGAGCCCCTGGACGCGCCGGGCGGCGCGCAGGATGCGGGCGCCGCCCCGGCCCTGGCCTGGATTGCGCTGGAGCGCAGCACTGCGCGCGAAACAGGCATGCAAAATCCACCATGAACACAGGCATGCAGATGCACAACGCCGAGACGCGCCCTCCCCCGCCCCCCGACGCCGACGGCGTATGGCAGGGCCTGCGCCCGGTGGCCGAATTGACGCGGGCCGACGCGCCCATCCCCGCGGGCGCAGACGCCTGCCTGGTGGTGCAGGGCGGCGTGCTGCGCTGGGTCGGGCCGCGGGCGCAACTGCCCGCGGCTTTCGGCGCCTTGCCGCACTTTGACGCGCAGGGCGCGCTGGCCACCCCGGGCCTGATCGACTGCCACACGCACCTGGTCTACGGCGGGCAGCGCGCGAACGAATTCGCCCTGCGCCTGGCGGGCGCGGGCTACGAGGAACTGGCCCGGGCCGGTGGCGGCATCGCGGCGTCGGTGCGTGCCACGCGCGCGGCCAGCGAGGACGCGCTGTTCGCGCTCGCCGCTGCGCGCCTGCAGGCGCTGCTGGCCGAGGGCGTGTGCGCCATCGAAATCAAATCCGGCTACGGCCTGGCGCTGGAGCACGAGCGCAAGCAGCTGCGCGTGGCCCGCCGCCTGGGCCAGGCGCTGGGCGTGACCGTGCGCACCAGCTTCCTTGGCGCACACGCGCTGCCGCCCGAGTACGCGGGCCGGCGCCAGGACTACATTGACCAGGTCTGCCAACACATGCTGCCCACGCTCGCTGCCGAGGGGCTGGTGGACGCAGTGGATGTATTTTGCGAACGCATCGCGTTCACGCTGGCGCAAACCGGGCAGGTCTTCCGAGCCGCGCAGGCGCTGGGCCTGCCCGTGAAGCTGCACGCGGAACAGCTGTCGGACATGGGCGGCGCGGCGCTCGCGGCGCGCCATGGCGCGCTCTCGTGCGACCACCTCGAACACCTGTCGGCCGAAGGCATCGCCGCCATGCAAGCCGCCGGCAGCGTGGCCGTGCTGCTGCCCGGCGCCTACTACACGCTGCGCGACACGCAGCCGCCGCCCATCGAAGCCCTGCGCGCCGCGGGCGTTCCCATGGCCGTGTCCACCGACCACAACCCCGGCACCTCGCCCGCGCTAAGCCTGCTGCTCATGGCGAACATGGCCTGTACCCTGTTTGGCCTGACCGTTCCCGAGGCGCTTGCGGGAATCACCACGCAGGCGGCGCGCGCGCTCGGCCTGCAGGACTCGCACGGCCTCATCGCGTCGGGCCGGCCCGCGAACTTCGTCCTCTGGCCCCTGGCAGAAGCCGCCGAACTCGTTTACTGGTACGGGCACAAGCCCGCATGCACCATCGTGCGCCAGGGCCGCGTGGCCCGTGACGGCCTGGGAATCACCCCCAAGGGAAGTCCCCATGATGGCGCCTGATCCGCAACGCAGCCTCTTCGCTGCCGACGCATTGCTGCCCGGCGGCTGGGCGCGCAACGTGCTCGTGCAGTGGGACGCGGCAGGGCGCATCACCGGCGTGGCGTGCGGGAGCAGCGACGCGGCGCCGCTGGCCGGCGTCCCCCAGGCCCCGGGGCCGCTGCTTGCGGGCATGCCCAACCTGCACTCGCACGCCTTCCAGCGCGCGTTTGCCGGCCTCACCGAATACCGCACGGCAGGCCAGGACAGCTTCTGGAGCTGGCGCGAACACATGTACCGCTTTGCGGCGAGCATCACGCCCGAGCAGTTGGAGGCGATCGCCACCTGGCTCTACGTGGAGATGCTCGAGGCGGGCTACACCGCCGTGTGCGAGTTCCATTACCTGCACCACGACCGCGGCGGCCGACCCTACGCCGACGGCGCCACGCTGTCGCTGGCGCTGCTGCGCGCCGCGCGCACTGCGGGAATCGGCATCACACTGCTGCCGGCGCTCTACCAAAGCAGCGGCTTTGGCGGCCAGCCGCCGCGCGCGCAGCAGGCCCGCTTCATCCGCAGCACCGACGACATGCTCTCCTTGCTCGAGCGCCTCGCGCCCGCCGCGCAAGCGCAGGGAGCGGCGCTGGGCCTGGCGCCGCATTCGCTGCGCGCCGTTGCGCCGGACAGCCTGCGCGCCGCCCTGCAGGGCCTGGCCAGCTTGATCCCGCAGGCGCCCATCCACATCCACATTGCCGAGCAAACGCAGGAAGTGGACGACTGCCTGGCCTGGAGCGGACAGCGCCCCGTGCAATGGCTGCTCGAACACGCCCCCGTGGACGCGCGCTGGTGCCTGGTGCACGCCACGCACATGACGCCGCACGAATACGCCGCCGCCGCGCGCACCGGCGCCGTGGCCGGAATCTGCCCCAGCACCGAGGCCAACCTGGGCGACGGCATCTTCGACATGCCGCTGTGGTTGCAGCATGGCGGCCGCTGGGGCCTGGGCTCGGACAGCCACGCCTGCGTGAACGCGGCCGAAGAACTGCTGCTGCTCGAATACGGCCAGCGCCTGGTGCGCCGCCAGCGCAACCTGCTCGCCAACGCCGCGCAGCCCGAGACGGCCAGCGCCATGACCCTGCAAGCGCTGCAAGGCGGAGCGCAGGCCGCAGGGCGCCCCATCGGCGGCCTGGCACCGGGCCAGCAGGCGGACCTGGTGGTGCTCGACGCGCAGCATGCGGCGCTGCGCGAACTGCCCGCGCACCGCATGCTCTCGGCGCATGTATTCGGCAGCCCGCGCAGCGCGGGCATCGACAGCACCTGGGTCGCCGGCGTGCGCCGCACCTCCCGGGGCCGCCACGCGCTGCACGAGACCGCAGCCCGGGCCTTTGTCGCGGCACGCTCGGCGATTCTTGCGGCGCAGTGATCGGGGCTTGGAATGAGGAGCCGACTGAAGTCAACCGCAGGACGCTGGCTTTGCAGTCAGCAAGAGTTCATCGTTCACCGACAATCGAACCCAAAGCCAACAAACAAGCAATGAACGACATCCAACTCAGCAAGCGATTGAGCTTTGTTTTGCGCCACAAGCCGGATTCCATAGGGCTGACGCTGAACCCCCATGGCTGGGCCAATGTTGACGAACTGATTGCAAAGGCCCGTGCCGCCGGAATGCAATTAGGGCACGAAGACCTGCTCAGATTGGTCCAGTCCAGCGACAAGCAGCGTTTCACATTGTCAGTGGACGGTTTGAATATCCGTGCTGCACAAGGGCATTCCGTTTCCATTGATCTTGGCCTGCCACCCAAAACACCTCCGGCCCTGCTTTATCACGGGACAGCGGCAAGATTCCTGGACTCCATCTTGTCCGAGGGCTTGAAACCACAAGCCCGGCAACAAGTGCATCTGTCGCTGGAGGATACAACAGCGCAACATGTCGGAGCACGGCACGGCGTACCCGTCGTTTTGAAAATTGAAGCACTCCGCATGCATGAAGAGGGCTTCAAGTTCTTCTTGGCGGACAACAGCGTCTGGCTGACCGATCATGTGCCACCCGAGTTCTTGGCGCCTTCGTCCAGCAATGCAGACTCGGCAACGACCTCCAGGCAACCAAAGCTATCGACATAGATCATGAAATGGCGCGTGACCCAGTAGTCACGCTTATCAGGGCCCTTCGTCGTTTCG
>NZ_AFAL01000071.1 GCF_000193225.1 Verminephrobacter aporrectodeae subsp. tuberculatae At4
AGGCCCGCGCCGCCATCGGGGCGGGGCTGCGTTCTGCCGTGGTGTTTACGCAGCTTCGGAATCGGGCGCAGGCAGTAGACTCGATCCATCCGAAACAAAGATATGGAACAGGCCCATGGATCAGCGCCAGGAAATCGTCTCCCGCACCCTCCAGACCATCCGGCAAATTGCCCGCAACGGCGTCACGCAGCGCCCGGTGCTCGACCAGATCCTGCAGCAGCTGCTGGGGCTGGCCGCGCAGAAGGACCTCTGGACCGGCCCCGGGTTTGCAGCGCCCACGGGCGCCGAACTCCAGGCGCGCTACCTGATCGAGGAGCAGCCCGACCAGACCTTTGCGCTCTACCTGAACGTGATGCGCGCGGGCAAGCGCATCCTGCCGCACAACCACACCACCTGGGCCTGCGTGGCGGCGGTCGAGGGCGTGGAGCACAACCATCTCTACCGCCGGCTGGACGACGGCAGCCGGCCGGGCTACGCCAAGCTGGAACAGACCGCCACCCTGCCGGTGTGCCCGGGCAGCGGCGTCGCCTTGCTGCCGGACGAGATCCACGCCGTGGAAATCAGGGACGCGCAGCTGATCCGCCACCTCCATCTGTACGGCCGCGCTTTGGAGACCCTGAGCGAGCGCCTGTGCTTTGACTTGGCAAACGACAGCTGCCAGCGCATGCCCATCGGCGTGCAGACCCGCCGCTGACACCCGCGCCCACGGCAATGCCTTCTGCTGCACACGATCCGCGCCCGGCCCTTGCGCCCGGCGTGACGCCAAACCAATTGCAAGACTGGCTGCACGACGGCCAGGAAATCGCCTTGCTCGACGTGCGCGAGCATGGCCAGTACGGCGAGGGGCATTTGTTCCATGCCGTGCCGCTGCCCTGGAGCCGGCTGGAATGGGACCTGCCCCGCCTGGTCCCATGCCGCCACGCGCGCGTGGTGGTGTACGACGACGGCCCCGGCGACGTGGCCGGCAAGGCATGGCAACGCCTGCACGACCTGGGCTATCACGCGGGCTTCGTTCTGGCCGGCGGAGCGGCCGCCTGGGCCGCCTGCGGCCAGCGCATCTTCCAGGGCGTGCACCTGCCGTCCAAGACCTTTGGCGAACTGGTCGAGCAGCGCCTGCACACGCCGTCGATTTCGGCCACCGAACTGGCGCGCCGCCAGGCGGCGGGCGACAGGCTGCTGCTCCTGGATGGACGCAGCCCCCCCGAGTTCCGGAAGATGAACGTCCCCGGCGCGCTGAACTGCCCCAACGGGGAACTGGCCCTGCGCATCGGCGACTTGGCCCCGGACCCGGAAACCACCGTCGTCATCAGCTGCGCCGGCCGCACCCGCAGCATCATCGGTGCCCAGACCC
Organism: Verminephrobacter aporrectodeae subsp. tuberculatae At4; assembly: GCF_000193225.1. Classification (GTDB taxonomy): domain Bacteria; phylum Pseudomonadota; class Gammaproteobacteria; order Burkholderiales; family Burkholderiaceae_C; genus Acidovorax; species Acidovorax aporrectodeae. Next base: position 1,352 of record NZ_AFAL01000071.1, read on the forward strand.
TCATCAACCTGGGCCTTCCGAACCCGGTGCTGGCGCTGGAAAACGGCACCCAGGGCTGGTTTCTGGCCGGTCTGGAGCTCGAGCATGGACAGCAGCGCTGCCATGCGCCGGGGCTGCCCGCGGATCTGGCCCTGCGCCAACGGCAGGCCAGCGCCCTGGGCCGACGCCACGGCGTGCAATGGATCGGCAGCGCGCAGGCGCAGGCCTGGGTGGACGACGCCCGGCGCAGCACCTTCGTGCTCGACGTGCGCACCGGCGAGGAATTCGCGCAAGGCTCGATCCAGGGCGCGCAGCACGCCCCGGGCGGGCAACTCGTGCAGGCCACCGACCAGTTCGTGGGCGTGCGTTCGGCGCGCTTGCTGCTGCTCGACTCCGAGGGGGTGCGCGCGCCGGTGGTCGCGAGTTGGCTGCGCCAAATGGGCATCGACGCGCATGTGCTGCAGGACGGCGTCGCGGCCGCGCTGCGCCTGCCACCGCCCCTGCAACCCGCGCTGCCCGCAGTGCCCACGCAGACCGCGGACGCGCTCGCCGCCGCATTGGCCAGTGCCAGCGCCAGCACCTGCGTCATCGACCTGCGCCCGAGCATGGCCTACCGGCGCGCGCACG
>NZ_AFAL01000070.1 GCF_000193225.1 Verminephrobacter aporrectodeae subsp. tuberculatae At4
CGTCGTAGCGCAGCTTCACGCCGATGGTGCGGGCCACGTAGCCTTTGCGTTGCAGGTCCTGCGCGAGGCGCATGCACAGGTCGGTGAAAATCCGGCCCAATTCGGCCTTGTCGTGCACGGCGTGCAGGTCGCGCTCGAACGTGGTCTCGCGGCTCATGCTCACGGGCTCGCTCGTGGTCACCACGGGGCTGTCGTCCTGGCCCCAGGACGCGCGGTGCATCCAGGCCCCGATCGACTTGCCAAAGCGCTCCACCAGCCACTGCGGGTCTTGCGCCGCGAGCTCGCCAATGGTGTGCACGCCCAGCGCCGCCAGCTTCGCGCCCGCCTTGGGGCCGATGCCACTGATCTTGCGCACGTCGAGCGGCCAGATCCTGCTTTGCAGATCCTGCGCGTAGACGATGGAGACGCCGTTGGGCTTGTCGAACTCGCTGGCCATCTTGGCCAGCAGCCGATTGGGCGCCACGCCGATGGAGCAAGTCAGCCCCGTCCTGTCAAAAATGCTTTTCTGGATCAACCGCGCCAGCACACGCCCGCCCTCGCGCTGACCGCCGGGTACCTCGGTGAAGTCGATGTACACCTCGTCCACGCCCCGGTCCTGCATCACTGGTGCGATTTCGGTGATGGTGCTCTTGAAGAGGCGCGAATACCTGCGCACCTCGTCCGCATCCACGGGCAGCACGATGGCCTGGGGACACAGCCGGGCCGCCTTCATCATGCCCATGGCCGAGCCCACACCAAACTGCCGCGCGGCGTAGGTGGCCGTGGTGATCACGCCCCGGCCCACATAGTCCCTGAGCCGCGCAAAGTCCGCCACCGGGACGCTGCTCGGACCCGCCCCACCGGGGCCTTGCGGCAAAAGCGCGTCGCCCTCGCGGCGCCTGCCACCAATCACCACCGGCAGGCCCTTGAGCTGCGGGTAGCGCAGCAGTTCGACGGAGGCAAAGAAGGCATCCATGTCGAGATGCGCGATGCGGCGCAACGACCCGCCGGGGCGCTCGGGTGCACAAGGGTCGGCAGAGGGGTCTGGCGCAGCCACGGTCACGGCCGCCATTGTGCGCGACTGCGAAGCGCGCGCGCCGCCGCTGCGCGTAAGCACCAGCACACCCGGGTGACCCATCTCGAGGGCCGTGATCCACGCGATGCCGTCGTCGCTGCGCATCCCGGAAATCGCCTTGCTGGAGATCATGCCCCGGTCGCCGACCATGAGCACCTGATCGAGGCCAAAGCGCTGACGCACCTGCTGCACCGCCGGCAAGAAGCGCGGGCTATCGGCGGTGTTGCCATCGAACACCGAGACGGCCACCGGGCAGCCACGGACATCGGTGAGCAGGCCGTATCCATCTGCAACGTACCGCGCTTGCCGTCGCGGCTGTGCCCCGCTGGGCCAACGGGCAGCCGTGGCCCTCGAAGTCGCTGGAGGAGGGTGTCGGGCGAGACGATGCGCGCGGCCACCATGGCCAGCACCAAGTCACGCTCGCGGCTGGGCGCACGAGCGAGCACGGACGCCAGCCCCAGGCGCTGCATGGCGACACGGACGGTCTCATGGATTCCAAATGTAAAATGTGTTATAGTCCGTGAGCGCTTCGTGGCCGTGCGG
>NZ_AFAL01000069.1 GCF_000193225.1 Verminephrobacter aporrectodeae subsp. tuberculatae At4
CGAGAGGCTGAACAGTCACTCGCAGAGTTGAATTTGAAGAAGACCGCGGGCGGGCGCGATCAGCGTAGCGCGCGACGCGCTATTCAGGCACGCCGATGTGATCTCACTGCATGCACCGGCAACCGCCGAGACTACCCATGTGGTGAATGCGCAGACCTTGCGCACCATGAAGCCTGACGCAATCATCGTCAACACCGCGCGTGGCCGACTCGTGGACGAAGCAGCGCTGGCCCAGGCACTCGCCGCAGGCAACATCAGCGGCGCTGCGCTGGACGTGTTCGAAACCGAAGCGCTCCCGGCAGACTCCCCACTGCGCGGTGCGCCCAATCTCATCCTCACCCCGCACGCTGCTTGGTATTCCGAGCACGCCATCATGCGGCTGCAAGAACTCGCCGCTGCCGATATCGCGCGCATCCTGACGGGACAGGGGCCGCGCTGTCCGGTACCCGGCTCACCCGGGCCCTCTTTCCTGACCTTGGCCCGTCGGCTTTTTGGCGCGTCCGATCGGCGGTCTCATCATTTCTCATTTTGGCGATAAAAAGGGCCGAAAACCTGCGCTGATCTTTACAATCGCGCTGATGGGCGTATCGACGGTTGCCATCGGTGTCCTTCCGACCCATGCGCAAATTGGCATCATGGCGCCCATCATGCTCGTCATACTGCGCTTGCTCCAAGGCTTGGGGGCCGGTGCCGAGTATGCAGGTGCCCTGGTCCTCGTCGCAGAATATGTTCCAACCAAGAAAAAGGGCTACTACACGGCATTTGTCTTGTCCGCTACAGTCGCCGGGCTGCTGCTTGCGTCGGTCATCTTTCGCCTGCTCTCGCAATTGCCAGAAGAAGATCTCTTGTCCTGGGCTTGGCGTATCCCTTTCTTGTTCTCCGCCGTGCTCGTGGTCGTCGCGTTATATATCCGCAAGCACCTGGAAGAGACTCCAGAATATGTTTTGGCAGTCGGCCAAGCCGATGTGCAAAAGCGTGCTGCCGCCATCCCGCTCGGCGAGGTGCTGCGTGAGCAACCCAAGGCCCTGCTCTGCGGCTTTCTGGCCATGGCTGGCGCGAATGCTGCTACCTACACGCTGAATACCTTCGCCTTGAGTTATATGGTGAACAACTTGGCCTTTCCCCAGTCCGACGCCCTGAACGTTCTCATCCTCGCATCCATAGCCGGCATCGTCTGCACTCCCATCATGGGGGCGATATCCGACCGCTTCGGCCATGCCAAGGTTTATGCTCTGGGCACCTTGTTCATCCTGCTTTATGCGGCGCCCATGTTCTGGTTGATGGATTCAAAGAACATTGCACTGGCGGCTCTGGCGATGACCATCGGCTACGGTCTGGGGTTCAGCACGGTGGCAGGATCACAGGGCGCTTTCTTGACGGGACTGTTCCCGACGCGCTATCGCTTTACCGGCATCGCCTTCGTGCGCGAAATGAATGGGGCAACGATAGCCGGAATGACACCTTTTATTGCAACTTGGCTTACCCAACAGGCGGGCGGACGGTCCACCTACCTCGTGGCTTATCTGATCGCTCTTTGCATCATTTCCATCCTTGCGATCCTGGCATTGCGAAACCCCTGGTGCGGCCCCCACGGCCGCAATGCATTCGGGTAAGCTGTGACCCACTCCTTCCACTTCCTGCGCAGCGGCCATGAGCGACACATCCAACTTCGATTTCGGCAAATTCGTCCCGGGTTTCGACTTTCTGCAAAGCTTGGTCAAGGGGGCGTCCAGCAGCTTCGCGCAACTGCCCAAGCTCTCGAACTGGGTGGCGCCCACGCTCAGCGTGGAAGAGCTGGACAAGCGCATCGAGGAACTCAAGGTGGTGCAGTTCTGGCTGGAGCAAAACTCCCGCGCGCTGGCCGCCACCGTCCAGGCGCTGGAGGTGCAGAAGATGACCCTGGCCACCCTGAAGGGAATGAACTTCAGCATGGGTGACGTGGCGCATGCCTTCAACAAGCCCAGGACCGCAGACAGCGTGGGCGCCACCGTGCAAGCTGCCGCCGCCGTGCAAGCGCCCGCCAAGCCCGGGGCAGCGGACGCGGACAAACCGGCCGTGGTCGATCCGATGCAATGGTGGGGCGCGCTCACCAGCCAGTTCCAGCAGATCGCCGCGAATGCCCTGAAGGACGCCACCCGGCACACGTCCGCCAGCAGCGCCGAGAACCCCACGGGTCCAGCCAGGCAGGCGCGCAAGACGGCGAGCAGCGCCCCGGCCGGCGCCAGCGCGGCCCAAAAGCCCGCCGCAGCCACCAAGAAGGTTGCGGGCAGGAAACCCGCGGCCAAACCGACTCCCCGTAGCAACGCTGCGCGCAAGCCCTGACGGGGTACGCTGGGCAACCCATGCTTGGCATCGACGCCATGGCGCAGGCGATTCTTGCGCAGCACGCCGCGGCGTTCGCGGGCTTCGCCCGGGAGCCCGCGCCCGAGCCAGCAGCGCCAGACCCCGTCTATCTGGCGGCGCTGCAGGCGTGCAGCGCGCTGGGCTTCATGGCGCACGACGCGCAATGCCTGGCGCGCGCCTGGCAGGCGCGCACGCTGCGCGTTGGCGCATTCCAGGCAACGCCGTGGCCGGACGCGCCCGAGGACTTCGGCCTGCAGGCCGTGCCGCGCGCCCGGGCTTTCGCGCCCTGCCCCGACCGCCTGGGGCTGTACGCCGTGCTGCCCGACGCCGCCTGGGTTGCGCGCATGGCGCGCGCGGGGGTGCCGGCGCTGCAACTGCGCTTCAAATCCTCCGACGCGCGGGCGATCGCGCGGGAAGTGGCGGCCGCCGTGCGCGCAGTGCAGGGGAGCCGCGCGCTCCTGTTCATCAACGACCATTGGCAGGCGGCCATCGACGCCGGCGCGTATGGCGTCCACCTCGGCCAGGAAGACCTGGACGCGCTGGACCCCGGAGCACGGCAAACCCTGCGCGCATCCGGCCTGCGCCTGGGGGTCAGCACCCATGGCTACGCCGAAATGCTGCGTGCGGACGCGCTGGGCCCGAGCTACATCGCCATGGGCGCGGTGTTCCCGACCACGCTCAAGAAAATGGCCACGGCCCCGCAGGGCCTGGGCCGGCTGGGCGCGTATGCGCGCTTGCTGCGCAACTACCCGCAGGTCGCCATCGGGGGCATCGGCGCCGCGCAGTTCCCGCAGGTGCTGGCCACGGGCGTGGGCTCCATCGCCGTCGTGCGGGCCCTCGTCAACGCCCCGAACCCCGAGGCAGCGGCGGCGCAATTGATGGCCTGCATGGCGCCGGCGTCTCCTCCATGAATAAAGCCAAACGCCCACTCGGGGTGGGCGTTTGGCTTTATTGGTTGCGCGAGAAGGATTTGAACCTCCGACCTTTGGGTTATGAGCCCAACGAGCTACCAGACTGCTCCATCGCGCGGCAAGAGGGGGATTGTACCCTATTATTCGGCGGCTTCCTCAGGGTTTTCGGGTTCTGCCGCACGATCCACGAGTTCGACCAACGCCATGGGAGCGTTGTCACCCACGCGAAAGCCCATTTTCAGAATCCGCGTGTAGCCGCCGGGGCGCGCCTTGAAGCGCGGGCCCAGGTCGCCGAACAGCTTGGTCACGCTGTTGCGGTCGCGCAGGCGGCTGAATGCCAGACGGCGGTTTGCCAGGGAGTCTTCCTTGGCCAGCGTGATCATGGGTTCGATCACGCGGCGCAACTCCTTGGCTTTGGGAAGGTGGTCTTGATGGCCTCGTGCGCGATGAGCGAGTTCATCATGTTCTGCAGCATCGCAAGGCGATGCGAGCTGGTGCGGTTGAGTTTACGCAGGCCGTGTCCGTGGCGCATGGTGCTTTCCTTTTGTTTGTGATTGATCAGGCAGCCGTATCAGGTACTGCCCGAGGCACTGTTCCCCGAAGGGGCGTAAAAACCCGATAAAAACCTGTCCCTTAGCGCTTGTCCAAACCGGCTGGCGGCCAGTTTTCAAGCTTCATGCCGAGCGTGAGACCGCGCGAGGCCAGAACTTCCTTGATTTCGTTGAGCGACTTGCGACCCAGATTGGGCGTCTTGAGCAATTCGTTCTCGGTGCGCTGGATCAGGTCCCCGATGTAGTAAATGTTCTCCGCCTTCAGGCAGTTCGCGGAACGCACGGTCAACTCGAGCTCGTCCACGGGGCGCAGCAGGATCGGATCGAACGAGGCATTCCCGCGCGATCCTGTCGGTGTGTCAAACGCCGCCAGTTCGCCACCTTCCAGCTGGGCGAATACGGCCAGTTGCTCCACCAGGATCTTGGCCGACGCGCGCACTGCGTCTTCGGCCGTGATGGCGCCATTGGTTTCGATCTCGACGACCAGCTTGTCCAGGTCCGTGCGCTGTTCGACCCGCGCGCTTTCCACCGTGTAGCTCACACGCTTGACGGGGGAGAACGAGGCGTCCAGAACGATCCGGCCAATCGACTTGGTCGATTCGTCGGCGTAGCGGCGCAGGCTGCCAGGCACGTAGCCACGGCCCTTCTCGACCTTGATCTGCATGTCCAGCTTGCCGCCTTGCGACAGGTTGGCGATCACGTGCTCCGGGTTGACGATTTCCACGTCGTGGGGAGTCTGGATGTCACCTGCGGTGACGACACCCTCGTCGTCCTTGCGCAGGCTCAGCGTGACTTCGTCGCGGCCGTGCAGCTTGAATACCACGCCTTTGAGATTCAGCAGGATGTTGACCACATCTTCCTGAACACCATCGATGGACGAATACTCGTGCAGAACACCGGCAATGGTGACTTCCGTCGCCGCATACCCCACCATGGACGAGAGCAGGACACGCCGGATGGCGTTCCCCAGCGTATGACCGTACCCGCGCTCAAAGGGCTCCAGCTCGACCTTGGCACGGTTGTGACCAAGTTGCTCGACATTGATCGCCTTGGGTTTCAGCAAATTGGTTTGCATTCAGACTTCCTCTCAATACCCCCAGCTCGTTACGCCGGTAAGGCTGGTGAAGCGCCTGAACCACGATCCTTCGCGGTTCAGGGACTGTTTACTGGAAAAATATGCACCGGGCGATCAGCGCGAATACAACTCGACGATCAGCGATTCGTTGATGTCGGCGCCAAATTCATCGCGGTCCGGCACCCTGTTGAAGACGCCTTTGACCTTCTCGGCGTCCACATTCACCCAGGCTGGCATGCCGACCTGGGCAGCCAGTTGCAGGGCTTCGACGACGCGCGCCTGCTGCCTGGACTTTTCACGCACGGACACCAGGTCGTTCGACCTCACGAGGTACGAGGCGATGTTCACGGGCTTGCCGTTCACCGTGATCGCCTTGTGCGACACCAGCTGGCGCGCCTCGGCGCGGGTGGAGCCGAAGCCCATGCGGTACACCACGTTGTCGAGGCGGGACTCGAGCAGGAACAACAGATTCGCACCGGTATTGCCCCTGCGGCTTTCGGCGGTCTCGAAGTAGCGGCGAAATTGCTTTTCGAGCACGCCGTACATGCGCTTGACCTTCTGCTTTTCACGCAGTTGCAGGCCGTAGTCGGAGGTGCGGGCACCCGAGGTGCGGCCGTGCTGACCCGGCTTGGAGTCGAATTTGGACTTGTCGGCGATCGAGCGGCGTGCGCTCTTGAGGAACAGGTCCGTGCCTTCACGGCGGGAGAGTTTGGCCTTGGGGCCAAGATAGCGTGCCACTTGAACTTCCTTTGTGTCATCTGCCGCAAACCATTGCGGGAGCCGCCTGAGGTGCTTGCGCGTTCACAGGTGGCGGTGGGCTTTGAGAGAAATCAGATACGCCGGCGCTTTTGCGGACGGCAGCCGTTGTGCGGCACCGGGGTCACGTCGGAGATCGACGTGATGCGGATGCCCAGCGCGCCCAACGCGCGCACCGACGATTCACGGCCCGGTCCGGGGCCCTTGATCTCGACGTCGAGATTCTTGATTCCCTGGTCGATGGCAGCACGCCCGGCCACTTCCGACGCCACCTGGGCAGCGAACGGGGTGGACTTGCGCGAGCCCTTGAAACCCTGGCCACCGGACGAGGCCCACGACAGGGCATTGCCCTGGCGATCGGTGATCGTGATGATGGTGTTGTTGAACGATGCGTGCACGTGGGCAATGCCGTCCGAGACGTTCTTGCGGACCTTTTTGCGCACGCGCTGCGCGGCGTTGTTGGCAGGAGACTTGGCCATGATGATCCTTGAATCTCTTTATTTCTTCAGTGCCGCCGCACCCTTGCGCGGGCCCTTGCGGGTGCGCGCATTGGTGCGCGTGCGCTGACCACGCATGGGCAGGCCGCGGCGATGGCGAAAACCCCGGTAGCAACCGATGTCCATCAGGCGCTTGATGTTCATCGTGGTTTCGCGGCGCAGGTCACCCTCAATGGTGTACAGCTCGATTTGCTCGCGAATTTTCTCCAGATCGCCGTCCGTCAGATCCTTGATCTTCTTGCTGTAAGCGATACCGGTTGCGTCGCAAATCTTGCGCGCGCGGGGGCGACCAATGCCAAAAATGGCGGTCAAGCCGATTTCCGCGTGTTTGTGCGGCGGAATGTTAATGCCAGCGATACGTGCCATATGCGTCCTCTGATACTTTCCAATCAACCTTGCCGTTGCTTGTGCCGCAGATCCGTGCAGATCACGCGCACCACACCCTTGCGGCGGATGATCTTGCAGTTGCGGCAGATTTTCTTGACCGAAGCCGAAACTCTCATTGCATTCTCCTGAAACTTTTCCATCCGTCCCGGCGAGCTTGCACGGGACACAATCAACACAAATCCTGTGCCCGCTCCGGGGCGCCAGTTCAAGCCATATCCAACTCAACCACCCGTGCGACCACCCCTGAAGTTGGCCTTCTTGAGCAGCGATTCATACTTTTGCGACATCATGTAGTTCTGCACCTGGGCCATGAAATCCATGGTCACCACCACGATGATCAGCAGCGATGTTCCCCCGAAATAAAACGGCACGTTGTATTTGAGGATCAGGAACTCCGGCAGCAGGCACACGAAGGTGATGTACACGGCGCCTGCCAGGGTCAAACGAACCAGAATCTTGTCGATGTAGCGCGCGGTCTGCTCGCCGGGGCGAATGCCCGGGATGAACGCTCCGCTCTTTTTCAGGTTGTCTGCGGTCTCGCGGCTGTTGAACACCAGTGCCGTGTAGAAGAAACAGAAGAAAATGATCGCTGCGGCATAGAACATCACGTAGATGGGTTGACCCGGCGTCAGCGCACCCGAGATGTCCTTCAACCAGCGCATGGATTCGCCGGCGCTGAACCAGTTCACGACCGTTGCCGGCAGCAGGATGATCGACGAGGCAAAGATCGGCGGAATCACGCCTGCCATGTTCAGCTTCAGCGGCAGGTGCGAGGACTCCTTGCTGCCGCCCATTTGCCGGCGCGCGTGGTTCACCAGAATCTTGCGCTGACCCCGCTCCACGAACACCACGAAGTAGGTCACCAACGCCACGACGATGACGATGAAGATGGCCGCCAGAATGCTCATGGCCCCCGTGCGCACGAGTTCCAGAAGGCCGCCGATGGAGCTCGGCAAACCGGCCGCGATCCCACCGAAGATCAGGATCGAGATTCCGTTGCCCAGGCCGCGCTCGGTAATCTGCTCGCCCAGCCACATCAGAAACATCGTTCCCGCCGTGAGGCTGACCACGGCCGTCATGCGAAAGCCAAAGCCGGGGCTCAGGACCAGGCCCGCAGAACTCTCCAGTGCGACGGCAATGCCCAACGACTGGAACACCGCCAAGCCCAGCGTGCCATACCGGGTGTACTGCGTGATCTTTCTGCGACCGGCTTCGCCTTCCTTTTTCAGCTGCTCGAATGTGGGCAGCACGTAGGTCATCAACTGCATGATGATCGACGCCGAGATGTACGGCATGATCCCCAACGCAAAAACCGTGAAGCGCGAGAGCGCACCGCCCGAGAACATGTTGAACAGGTTCAGGATGCCGCCCTGCTGGCCATTGAACAGCTGCTGGAGCTGGGCCGGGTCGATTCCGGGCACAGGGATATGCGCCCCGATGCGGTACACGACCAGCGCCAGCAACAGAAAAACCAGGCGCCGGCGCAGGTCGCCGAGCTTGCCGGTCTTTGCAATTTGAGCTGCACGGGTAACCACGGATGCCTTTCTCTTTCTGCTTCTGCTTCTGCTTCGCTCAGGCGACGCTGCCGCCCGCAGCTTCGATCGCGGCCTTGGCCCCGACCGTGGCGCCGATGCCGTTGAGCTTCACGGCCTTGCTGAGCGAACCGCTCTTGATGACCTTGACCACCTTGGCCAGATCGGCCACCAGGCCGGCCTGCTTGAGCGCCAGCAGATCGACTTCGGCGAGGCCGAGTTTCTCCAGCGCCGTGAGCGTCACTTCGGCGTTGAACCGCAGCCGCTGCGACTTGAAGCCGCGCTTGGGCAGGCGCCGTTGCAGCGGCATTTGACCGCCTTCAAAACCGACCTTGTGGTAGCCCCCGGAGCGCGACTTCTGGCCCTTGTGGCCCCGGCCCGCGGTCTTGCCCAGGCCGGAGCCTATGCCCCGGCCCACGCGGCGCCTGGCGCGCTTGGCGCCGTCTGCGGGCTTGATGCTATTGAGTTCCATGATCCGATCTCTCAGAGGATTTTGACCAGATAGCTGATCTTGTTGATCATGCCGCGCACTGCGGGCGTGTCCTGCAGTTCGCGCACGCTGTTGAGCTTGCGCAGACCCAGGCCGCGCACGGTCGCGCGGTGCGATTCCCGGGTGCCGATCGTGCTGCGCACCAGCTGGATTTTGACGGTTTGTTGCGTCGTAGTCATATATGCAGCCTCCGGTCAGGCGAAGATGTCTTCAACCGTTTTGCCCCGCTTGGCCGCGACTTGCGACGGCGTCGTCGAATTCGTCAGCGCGTCGAAGGTGGCACGGACCATGTTGTAGGGATTCGAGGAGCCATGGCTCTTGGCCACGATGTCCGTCACGCCCAGGACCTCGAAGACTGCGCGCATCGGGCCGCCGGCGATGATTCCGGTTCCCTTGGGAGCGGGGGCCATCATCACGATCGCGGCGCCGTGGTGCCCCGTCACGTTGTGGTGAATGCTGCCGTTCTTCAGCGAAACCTTGACCATGTTGCGGCGCGCTTCTTCCATCGCCTTTTGCACGGCAGCGGGCACTTCCTTGGACTTGCCCTTGCCCATGCCGACGCGGCCGTCGCCGTCGCCGACCACCGTCAACGCGGCAAAACCGAGAATGCGGCCCCCTTTGACGACCTTGGTCACGCGGTTCACCGCGATCATTTTCTCGCGCAGACCGTCGTCCCGACCTTCGTCTTGCACCTTGGGTTGAAATTTAGCCATTTTCTGTTTCGCTCCGCTTAGAACTGCAGTCCGGCTTCACGGGCCGCGTCGGCCAGGGCCTTGACGCGACCGTGGTAGGCAAAGCCTGCGCGATCAAATGCCACTTTCTCGACGCCCGCGGCCTTGGCCTTTTCAGCGATTCGCTTGCCGACGATCTGGGCCGCAGCGGCGTTGCCGCCCTTGCCCGATGCACCACCGAGCGACTTGCGCACGTCGGCTTCCGCCGTCGATGCGCTGGCGAGCACCCGGCTGCCGTCGTCGGAAATCACATTCGCGTAGATATGCAGGTTCGTGCGGTTCACGGTGAGCCGCGCAACGCCTTGCTGTGCAATGCGGATGCGGGTCTGGCGCGAACGGCGAAGACGCTGCTCTTTCTTGGTCAGCATGTTGCAGCTCCTTATTTCTTCTTCGTCTCTTTGATCGTGATCTTTTCGTCCGCATAGCGGATGCCCTTGCCCTTGTAGGGCTCGGGGGGACGAACGGCACGAATCTCGGCGGCGATCTGACCGACGCGCTGGCGGTCGGCACCCTTGACCACGATTTCCGTCGGGGTCGGCGTGGCGACCGTGATTCCGGCGGGCATTTCGACGTTCACCGGATGCGAATAACCGACGGCCAGGTTCAGGCTCGAACCCGACGCCGTGGCCTTGTAGCCCACGCCGATCAGGCTGAGCTTCTTTTCGAAACCCTTGCTGACGCCGACGACCATGTTGTTCACCAGCTGGCGGATGGTTCCGCTCATGGCGTTGGCTTCGCGCGAATCGTTGACCGGCGCAAAGCTGAGCCGGCCTTCATTGTTCGACACCTGGACCAGCGCATTTTGCGCAAGCAGCAGGGTGCCACCCGATCCCTTGACGGAGATCTGGTCGTCTTTCACGGACACATCCACGCCGGCGGGGATGGTCACGGGCATTTTTCCTATTCGGGACATTTCGGTTTCTCCTCGCTGCCGCGGGTCAGGCCACGTAGCAGAGCACTTCGCCACCGACGCCGGTGGCGCGCGCCCTGCGGTCGGTCATCACGCCCTTGGGCGTGGTGACGATGGCCACACCCAGGCCGTTCATGACCTGGGGAATGGCGTCGCACCCCTTGTAGACGCGCAGACCGGGACGGCTGACGCGCTCGATGCGTTCGATCACGGGGCGCCCCGCGTAGTACTTCAGGGCAATTTCGAGTTCCGACTTGCCGGCTTCGGTCTTCACCTGGAAGCCGTCGATATAACCCTCGTCCTTGAGCACCTGGACGATGGCAATCTTCACCTTGGACGAAGGCACCACGACCGTGGTCTTGGAGACCATCTGTGCGTTGCGGATGCGGGTCAGCAGGTCAGCGATGGGATCACTCATGCTCATGTTGAATTTCTCCTGCTCGGGGCCTTACCAGCTGGCCTTGGTGATGCCCGGGATATCGCCGGCAAAGGCCATCTCGCGGATCTTGGCGCGGGCCAGACCGAATTGACGGAAGGTGCCGCGCGGCCGCCCGGTGATTGCACAGCGGCTGCGCTGGCGCGTGGGATTCGCGTTGCGCGGGAGCTTCTGCAGGCCCAGGCGGGCGGCTTCACGCTCTTGCGCGCTGCGCTTGGCGTCGCCGGCGGTGGCCTTCAGCTGCGCATACTTGGCTGCGTACTTGGCAACCAATTTTTCGCGCTTGAGTTCGCGCTGGATCAAAGCTACTTTGGCCATGGATCGCCTCAATTCTTGAACGGGAAACGGAAGCCTGCGAGGAGCGCCTTGGCCTCCTCGTCGGTCTTGGCCGTCGTGGTGATGCTGATATTGAGACCGCGCAACGCGTCCACCTTGTCGTACTCGATTTCAGGAAAGATGATCTGTTCCTTGACGCCGACGTTGTAGTTGCCGCGGCCGTCGAACGCGCGGCCGGAGACCCCGCGGAAGTCCCGCACCCGCGGCAGGGCCACGGTCACGAAACGGTCCAGGAACTCGTACATCCGCACGCCACGCAGCGTGACCATGCAGCCTATGGCCTGCCCTTCGCGGATCTTGAAACCGGCGATGGCCTTCTTGGCCTTGGTCACCACGGGCTTCTGGCCGGCGATGCGGGCCAGGTCGGCGACGGCGCTGTCCATCACCTTCTTGTCCGAGACGGCCTCGCCCACGCCCATGTTCAGCGTGATCTTGCTCAGACGGGGGACCTGCATCGGTGAGGTGTAGCCAAACTGCTTCGCCAGTTCGGGAGCGATCTTGTCGCGGTAGATTGTCTGGAGTCGTACCATGTTTGCCTCTTGCGCTTACCTGGCGGTCTTGATTTCAGCGCCGCTGGACTTGTACACGCGAACCCGCTTGCCGTCGTCCAGCTGCTTGATTCCCACGCGATCGGCCTTGCCGGTGGCGGCGTTGAAGATGGCCACGTTGGACTGGTGGATCGGCATGGTCTTTTCAATGATGCCGCCCGTCGTCCCCTTCATGGGGTTCGGCTTGACGTGCTTCTTGACCCGGTTGATGCCGTCGATGACGAGGTGCGTGTCGTCCTTGCGCAACGCCACGGTGCCGCGCCGGCCCTTGTCGCGGCCGGTCAGCACGATGACTTCGTCGCCCTTGCGAATCTTGTTCATGGTGCGTCCTTTTCAGAGAACTTCGGGAGCCAGCGACACGATCTTCATGAACCGCTCGGTCCGCAGTTCACGCGTCACGGGGCCGAAGATGCGGGTGCCGATGGGCTCCAGCTTGGCGTTGAGCAACACGGCGGCGTTGCCGTCGAATTTGATGAGCGATCCGTCGCCCCGGCGAATGCCCTTGGCCGTGCGCACGACGACCGCGCTGTAGATCTCACCTTTTTTGACGCGGCCACGCGGAGCGGCTTCCTTGATGCTCACCTTGATGATGTCGCCAATGCTTGCATAGCGACGCTTGGAGCCGCCGAGCACCTTGATGCACAGGACGGACTTGGCGCCGGTATTGTCGGCAACCTCTAGCCGGGATTCTGTCTGGATCATTGTTCAATATTCCCAACTTGCACCAGGAGGCAGGCGCCCCAGGAAAGTGCATCCTGGGTGGCCCATCAGCCGGGTCAGTCTTGGGCCCGTCGTCCGCACTGCAAACCATTTGCAGCGCTTCCCTCTGGGCAAGAAAGCAGAAATCTTCGGGCGCTCTTCCAAGCGCGAAGCCCGCAATTCTCGCCGCGTTCATTTCGGAAGTCAAGCGCCTCGTCAGGTCGGCACGCGCAGGTACTGCTGCGCGAGCGCCAAAAAGTCCCCTGGGCGGGGGTCGGTGTCCAATTCCGCGCGCAGAAGCTGCGCCACGGCGGGCACCAGATCGATGGCCTTGCGGGCGTCCAGGAACAACAGCCGGGAGCGGCGCGCGAGCATGTCTTCCACCGTGCAGGCGTACTCGTGGCGCGCGGCAAAGCGGACCATGGCCGCGCTCAGACCGCCGCCCAGGTCGGTGCGCGCGCCGGGAAGGCTTTGCACATGGGGGGCATCGCTGCCGTAGGAATGCAGGCCCGGCGCGTCGCTGATGCGCTGCTGGCCGGGCTCTGCGCCTCCCCGGGGCGCACCCACCAGGCGCAGCTGCGCGGTCATGCCCGCCGGTTTTTCTGGCAGCAGACCGTGCGCGAAGCATTTTTGCAACACGTCTTCGGCCATCACGCGGTAGGTGGTCCATTTCCCGCCCGTCACCGTCACCAGGCCG
>NZ_AFAL01000068.1 GCF_000193225.1 Verminephrobacter aporrectodeae subsp. tuberculatae At4
GCACGGGAACGCCGTGTTTCCTCGCGAGGTCGCGGATCGCGAAGGCGACGAGGTCCGTCCCGCGCGCGATGAGCTGGGGGGCGTGCATGCTCCTTTCGTCGTACACGAGCGCGACGGCGTAGTGCGTCGGGTTCATGAGCACGAAGTCGGCCCGGGGAACGGCGCTGACGCTCGCGCGCTCGGCGATTTCGCGCTGGCGCTGGCGAATCCGCAGCCGGGTGTGGGGATTGCCGTCCGACTCCTTGTGCTCCTGCTTGATCTCCTCGTGCGACATCCGCAGGCGCGCCTTGAAGAAATGGGCCTGAACCGGAATGTCGAGCAGCGCGGCCAGGGCCAGCACCAGCCACAGCAGGCCCATCCCCGACGCCAGCCAGGCGGCCAACTGCCCGATGGCCAGTGGCGAGGGCTGGAGCAGCAGCGGCGCCACCGTCTCCAGGCTGCTGTCCAGGAAGCGCCAGGCGACAGTGCCGAGGATCGCCGTCAACAGCACCATCCGGGCGGCGTTGGCCAGCTGCTGCCAGGAGAAAAGATGCGCCAGCGCGGCGACCGGGTCGAGCCGGCTGAACTGGGGCATGAGCGGCTTCGTGCTCAGAACCCAGCCACCGGATCCGAGCGCGCCGACCAGCGCCGCTGCGCCGGTGCATGCGGCAAACAGCGTGCTCGCCGCCAGACTCGGCAGCAGCATGCCCGGCAGGCGCTCGAGCATGCTGCCGGGCGCCATGACGGTGGCGGCGTCGAACGCCAGCTGCCGGCCCATGGCCTGCTGCAGGTGCTCCATCAGCTGCGCGGCGATCAGCAGCATGCACACGCCCCCCGCCCCGAGGATGCTCAGATCGCAGAGGTCGCGCGAGCGCGCTGCCTGGCCGTCGGCGCGCGCTTTCTGAAGCTTGCGTTCCGACGCAGGCAGGCTTTTGTCCTGGCTCGATGGCATGGCGCAATGGTGGCTGGTAGCCGGCCATTGTTGTGCGTGGCGCGCCAAGCCAAAGCCGGATAAAGGGGGCGTGGCGCCTTCTTTTGCTTGGCCGCAGCGCGGCGGCGGGCGCGTTGCGCTCGGCGCGAAATGGATGGCGCAGGGGGCTGTTCAGCTTTTCGAAGATCTTGTTGCATAGAATGAATGGACCTTCAAAGAGGGATCTCCCGGAAACACCCATTCAGTTATCCATGGTGCTGCGTGTCCCCCGCGCCCCATGAAACTGGGGGGCCCCAAAATAGCGCATGCAGAGAAACACCATCCCTTCACTCCGCCAACCCCTGCTGCTGTGGATGCCGCTCATCGCCGCGATCACGGCCGCAGGCTGCGCAGCGGGGCCACCGCATCCATCCTCCGGCGCAGCGCGCACCCCGGCGCAGTCCACGGGCGCCGCGCAGGCAGACGGTGCGGCGCCCGCCGATGAGGCAGGATTCGCCGCGTGGCTGGCCGAGCTCTCGCCCCAGGCGCTGGCCGCGGGCATCCGGCCAGACAGCGTGCGCCAGGTGCTTGGCAGGGCGCGGCTGCTGCCGCGGGTGCTGCAACTCGAGTACAACCAGCCCGAATTCAGCCGCCCGCCCTGGACCTACCTGGACGGCGCGGTCTCCGCTCCGCGCATCGCGCAAGGCCAGGTCCAGCGCGCCAAGCACCGGGACGCTCTGGACGCCGCCGCCGCGCGCTACGGCGTCCCGGCCCCGGTGCTCACGGCCATCTGGGGAATGGAGAGCGACTACGGCCGCTACCTCGGCACCTTTCGCACGGTGGACGCGCTGGCCACGCTGGCTTACGCGGGGCGGCGCCGCGACTGGGCGCGCACAGAGCTGCTGGCTGCGCTGCGCATCATCGACCAGGGTGACATCGCAGCCGAGGCCATGCTCGGCTCCTGGGCTGGAGCCATGGGCCACACGCAGTTTCTGCCCTCGGTGTATCTGGCGCAGGCGGTGGACGCCGACGGCGACGGACGGCGCGACATCTGGGGCAGCATCCCCGACGTGGCGGCCTCCACTGCCCGGTTCCTGGCCGACGTGGGTTGGCAAACGCAGGAGCCCTGGGGCTGCGAAATCCGCCTGCCCGATGGTTTCGATCACGCGCGCGCCGAGTCCGACGTCCGCCAGAGCGCGGAGCAATGGGCGGCAGAGGGGCTGCGCGGGGTCGATGGCCAGGCGCTGCCGGCGCTGGCCTCGGCCGCGGTGATTGAGCCCGCCGGCGCACGTGGCCCGGCGTTTCTCGTGGGGCAGAACTTCCGCAGCCTGCTGCGCTACAACAACTCGACGCATTACGCGCTCGCCGTGGCCCTGCTCGCCCAGCGCATCGACGCGGGCCCGGGCGTCGTTGCCGACTGGCCGCGCGACCTGCAGCCGCTCTCGCGGGGGCAGATGCAGCAACTTCAGACGATCTTGAACGCGCAGGGTTACGACAGCGGAGCCTCGGACGGCGTGTACGGCCCGGCCACCCGCGCGGGTCTGCGCCGCTATCAGCAGAGCCGGGGCCAGGTGCCGGACGGCTACCCCACGCTGGAGTTGCTCCAAAGCCTGCAAAGCTCCCCGGGCGGGTAGCCCCGGCGCACGCAAGGAGCAACGCACAAGATGCAGGTATGTGTACTGGGCGCGGGAATCGTCGGTCTGGCCGCCGCATACGAACTCCAGCTGCGCGGGATGCAGGTCACCGTGATCGACAGGGCGCAGCCCGGCGCCGGCGCGAGCAGCGGCAACGGTGCCCAGCTGAGTTACAGCTACGTGCAGCCGCTCGCGGACGCGGGCATTTGGCGACAACTGCCCCGGCTCCTGCTCTCGCCGCACTCGGCGTTCCGGCTGCGCCCGCAATGGGACTGGCAGCAATGGCGCTGGGGCCTGGAGTTTCTGCGCGCCTGCAACCGGCACACGTCCGAGCGCAGCAGCCAGTATCTGCTGGCGCTGGCTGCGCTCAGCCGCCAGCGGCTCGAAGCCATGCTGCAGGCCGAACGGCTCGACTGCGACTTTTCGCGCACCGGCAAACTGGTGCTCTACGACACGCCCGCGGGCCTGGCCGCGGCCCGGCGGCAAATGCAGTTGCAGCAGACCTGGGGCTGCAAGCAGCAGGCCGTATCCGCCGAGCGCTGCCTGGAGATTGAGCCCGCGCTGCAACACTGCCAGCGCCACATCGAAGGCGCCATCTACACCCCCGACGAATGCGCGGCCGACTGCCTGCGGGTCTGCCAGGGCCTGCAGGCGCTGCTCGCCGAGCGCGGCGTGCGCTTTCTGCTCGGCACCACGGTGCAGGGTTTCGAGCGGCAGGGGGCGCGCATCAGCGCCGTGAAGACGGACGCGGGCGCGGTGCCGGCGCAGCAGTTCGTGCTCTCCCTGGGCAGCGCGAGCCACGCGCTGGCGCGCACGCTGGGCCTGCGCCTGCCCGTCTACCCGCTCAAGGGCTACAGCATCACGCTCGATACCGCAGCGGCTGCAACGCCGCGCGTGAACGTGACCGACGCGGCGCGCAAGGTGGTCTTTGCACGCCTCGGCCGCCGCCTGCGGGTCGCAGGCATGGCCGAACTCGTGGGGCACGACGCGCGCATTCCGCCCGCGCGCATCCAAAGCCTGTGCCGCGCCACCCGCGCGCTCTTCCCGGGTTGCAGCGACTTTGCCGAATTGCGCCCCTGGAGCGGCCTGCGCCCCGCAACGCCGACCGGGCTTCCCGTTGTCGGGCGACGGTCGGATGCGCCCGAGAACCTGCTGCTCAACACCGGCCACGGCGCGCTGGGTTTTACGCTGGCGTTCGGTACGGCGGCGCAGCTGGTTGAACTGCTGGCGCCGGTCTAAGTCGTTGGCAGCGCTGAGAGTCAAGAAAATCACCAACCATCTGGACAAACTCATCTAAGATCAGATAGTTACAGTGGCATCCTGCCAGCATCCTTTTGACACCGCTCGGTAGGCTCCCCATCGTCTTCCCGCATACCAACAGATTGCCTGCGGACAAGCCTTTGCAAGGTAGCCCAGCGCCCGTTTGACACGTTCCACACAAAACGAAATAAATCCCATGAAACCCTCCACCCTTCACTCTCTAATTATTGCGCGCACGCTTCACGATGAAGCTCGTCGACTCATTGCTCCCGGGGACCGACATATGTCGTCAGCAGGTTTGATTCTGCTGCAAGACGTGCTTGAGCTGGTGTTTTTATCCATGTTGATGGAGATGGAACAGGATGCTGGTGAGTTGAAAAAGCTTGAGTCCATGAGATTCGATGAACTTATCAAGGCGCTCAAGAAAATAGTACCTGAAATTGATTCTGTAATAATTACGGTACTAAACAAACAGCGCGTTATCGCCAAACACTATGGACAACCTGTGGACCCAGCCGCTGTTCAGACCTACTTGGATTTCGTAGATTCCACTGTCGAAAAGATTGTCGAAAAAGTTCTCCATCGGGAGTATCGAGAGATATTTTTATCGGATCTTCTGAAGGAGAGTGATGCACAGGCATTCCTCTCTGATGCTGCATTACAGCTCGATCAGGGGAATTTCTTTGAAACACTACTCTTGGTACGCAAAGCGATTTTTGTCGAAATTGAGATTGAATACTGTGTTCATGAGTGGTCTGATATAGATTCGAATGAGCAGGTCGGGTTATTTTCGGCTGCTCGACGGGGGGGATCCAAGGCTCCGTACCGGACGCGGAATAGGGAATGGATACAGAAGAATGTTACCACGCCATTTGAGTATATTCAAATAGATTATGATAATCTTCGAATCGATGCAATGGAGTGGGGAGTTAATACTGCGGAATTGGACAATCTTCTTCGCCTTACTCCAAATGTATTTCGTTCCAATAAAGATGCGCAATGGCACGTCCAGCGCGATCTCTTAACTGATGATATCAATGCCAAAAATTCACGCTATTGTCTAGACCGTGCCATCTCAGTCTTGCTTCAAAAGCAGCAACACAGTATTGCGCATCGTCGGTCCAATGAAAATATAGATTACAAGGAATTTGTATCCCCTCCTTCTGCCTATCTTGGCGCAATGGTATTCCCTAAAGCACGCCAAGAGCCTTCTGAATCTATTCATATAATCACAGATCAGTATCGATACAGTTTCTTGGCGTGGGGATCTGGATTTAATCCAGAGGAGAACTACTACACTATCATAGGTCTTCCGCTACCGACAGAAGGAAGAAAATTTGGGGATTTTAGTCTTAGTCGTATGGTACAAGGCTTCTTGCTTGACCAAGGGGATGGCAAACTGACCAATGACTAGGCAATCTGTCGCATTCTCCCGAGTATTCTGTCTTGGCTCGCACGCGGGACTTCATATCGCAACCCTGATACCAGTCTGTTGCCATTTGGTACCACGACCTTTGCCGGTGGGGCAATCAGCCCTTCAGCCGTCACCGACAAACTCCATCGGAGCACCGCGCTGAACGCTGCCCGTAGCGCACCAAGCATACCAACCCCATGCTTGCGAACGGGTCCAGATTTGCCTTGCGCCTTGATGCGCTGCGGGTTGAGTTCTTGCCCCTCATCCAGTAGGGCGCAGTAGCGTTTTATCTTGACATGCGCCCACCCCCGCGCCTTTACCTCTACTTGGCAATCCCCAGAAAGATGGCCAGGCTGCGCTCGACGGCCACCATGGTATGCACGTCGATGCGCCCGATGGCCGGCCCCACCCCGTCGCGCTTCACGGTGAGCATTTTGTCCACCATGATCTGCGCAGGCTGCCGCAGGCCACTGCCAGCGCCGGGCGCAACAGTGATACGCAGCAACGGCGCATCGACCAGCGTGCTGGTGACCGGCAGCACCGTCACCGTGGGGTGCTCGCCAAACAAATCGGCCTGAATCACCAACGCGGGCCGGGGCTGGCCCAAGTCGCCCGGCATGGCAACGGTCACGATGTCGCCGCGCATCATGGCGTCCAGGCACCCATGCCTGCCAGGGCCGGATCCATGGACTGCTGCGGATCCGCGCCGGCCAGGTCCGCTGCGGCAACCAGGCGGCTCTGGCGGCGGCATTCCTCTGCAAAGTTCGGTCGCCGCGTATCCGATACCCAAATTTGCACCGGGCGAAGCCCGGCCACGCGCAGCGCGTCACGGTGCTTTTTCACCCGCGCATTGACGAGCGTGTTGACCATATGGAACCTCCTCTTGATTCGTTGCATGCATGCCATGTAGTTGTGTCCACCGTCACCCGCGCCGGGCCACAGCCAGCGCGGCAAGGCTTCAGGGTGCTCGCGGTTTTGCTCCGTTGGGCGGTTTGCAGCCCTCCATGCCGCGCGCCAGCGCAACGGCATCCCGGAGATTCAGGCGCAGCATGGCCAATCCGCCAACGTACCCGCCGATGGCGCTTGTTGCACGCTGCTCGATGGCGTCGGCAGTGGTCAGACCAAGGCCCACCAGTGCGGCAATATCCTCTTTGTCGTTGTCTGCAAAACGGGCAATTTTGCTGACAGCCAGATCAACAGGGGAGAGCACGTGCAGCTTTATTTGTTCCAGCCCCCAATCCAGCGCAATGGCATCGCCGAGATAATCCTCGTGCATCAACGCAAAAGTCGGGTTGTAGTTGGTGTCGAAATAAATCGGCACAGGCCTTCCATCTTCCAGCGCAACCTCCACGATGAGGTCACCGGGGATCAAGACACGGCTGCCAAATTCGGCATCGACATCGGTCGTGACACGGCTGCCCGTGTAGAGATGCACGGCCATGCCTCCCGCCAAATAGACGTTCATGGGCCTGCTGAGCGAGAGGCGTTCTGCCAGTTGCTCGAATAACTCGCGCAAGCCATTGGCCAGCGCCGTTTGGGTATGGAACAGGAAGTTGCTTGGCATGGCTTGAATGCCGGCTGACGTGGAATACCTGCGTGCCACCTCCGACACTCCCTGTTCCAGGAGCCGAGGTCCGCGGCGCGCTGGAGAACCGAGTTCGAGAGCCAGCATGCTGCGCAAGCGCGGCAGATGGGACACCCAGCCCTTTCTGACGAGCGCGTCCGGAGCCATTGGCCCGTCGTCCGGGTGGTCGGTGAAATACTGCGCGCTGGCAGACGCCAACCTTCGGGATTCGCAGGGAAACTGGAACTGAATGAGCATGGCGGCCAATCGGAACACATGGGCTTCGCGCAGGTCGTTGGCTATTGGCGGCGCTTGCCGTGCGACGCTGGCGCAGCGGGACAGCAGCGCGGCTTCCATCTCTCTGGCGGACGCCGGTTCGGGCCTGCTGCCATGCGGCTCCCCGGGGCTCCGGGGCGCCTGCCTTGCCCGCAGCGCATGGGCCAGCCCATCTTTCTGGGCAGGGTCGGGTTCGCCGGGGGCCAGGAGTTTCTGCATGGGAGCGGCAATTATCGCCCCGGAGGCTGCCGTGTAAACGTTTCTCCCATGTGCGTTTCTCCTATGTGGAGCCGGCCGGGACATGGGCGCACAATGGCCACCATCCACTCGGCACGTTCCTGGCGGGCGCCGCACGGAACACCGCGCACCCGCAGTCTCAAACCCTTTTCGATGGTGTGCACCGAGGGTGCTGCCCCGCGGGTCGTCTCCCCGGCCTGCGGTTCCCTCCCTTTTTTCAAGGACTTGATCACCATGCCGGCTTCTGTCTTTCGATGCATCCCTCCCCGCAGCACGGGCCTGTCGGGTATTACCGCGTTGGCCACGCTGTCCACCCTGGTGGCCTGTGGTGGCATTGGCCCGGGAACCCCGGTCGCCACGTCCGAGCCCCCCGGGCAGTACCTGCCACCGGAGCCGCCTTCGGGCTACACGTCCAAGGCGATCAGCTACGCCAACAAGGACATGGTGGCCGCGGCGAATCCGCTGGCCGTCAGGGCCGGGGTGGACATCCTGGCCCAGGGCGGATCCGCCATCGACGCCGCGATTGCGTTGCAGATGGTGCTGAACCTGGTGGAGCCGCAGTCCTCCGGAATCGGTGGCGGCGCCTTCGTGCTTTACTTTGACAAGGGCGCCAACAAGCTTCTGGCGTACGACGGCCGCGAAACGGCGCCCGGGAGCGCCAGCCCCGACCTGTTCACCGGATCCGACGGCAAGCCCCTGGGCTTTCTGGCAGCCGTCGATGGGGGCCTGTCGGTGGGCACGCCGGGCGTGCTGCGCATGCTCGAAGCCGCGCACAGGGCGCATGGCAAGCTGCCGTGGAAGGCGCTGTTCGAGCCCGCCATCCAACTCAGCGAAAACGGCTTTGCGATCTCGCAGCGCATGAGCCTGTCGATCGCCGAGGCGGCCGCGCGCATCAAGGCCCAGGGCGAGCCCGGCGCCAGCTACTTCCTGAATGCCGACGGCACGGCCAAGGCCGCAGGGAGCATCCTGAAAAACCCCGAACTCGCGGCCACGCTCAGGGCCGTCGCCGCCGGTGGCGCTGACGCGTTCTACCAGGGCGACATCGCCCGGGACATCGTGGCCAAGGTCCGCAACCACCCGAGCAACCCCGGCAAGCTCTCGCTGGACGACCTGAGCGGCTACACCTACAAAGTGCGCGAGCCCCTGTGCAGCGTCTACCGGGTGCAGTACCGCGTGTGCGGTATGCCGGCGCCCAGTTCGGGCGGCATCACCGTGCTGCAAACGCTGGGCATGTTGCAGCGTTTTGACCTGACCGCCATGCAGCCCAACACGTTGGACACGGTGCACGCCGTGTCCGAGGCGTACCGCCTGGCGTACGCGGACCGCGCGCTGTACGTGGCCGACCCCGACTTCGTGAGCGTGCCGCAGGCCGGCCTGATCGACGCCGATTACCTCAGGGAACGGGCCCGGTTGATCAGCATGCAAAAAACCATGGGCACGCCCGTGGCGGGAACGCCGCCCGGCGTGCAGGGTGCCAAGGGGCAGGACAACGCGCCGGCGC
Source organism: Verminephrobacter aporrectodeae subsp. tuberculatae At4 (assembly GCF_000193225.1). Lineage (GTDB taxonomy): Bacteria > Pseudomonadota > Gammaproteobacteria > Burkholderiales > Burkholderiaceae_C > Acidovorax > Acidovorax aporrectodeae. Next base: position 8,776 of record NZ_AFAL01000068.1, read on the forward strand.
TGCCATCGACGAGCCACCTGTCCATCATCGACAGCGCAGGCAATGCGGTGTCCATGACGAGCAGCATCGAAAACGGCTTCGGCAGCCTGCAAATGGTGCGCGGCTTTCTGCTGAACAACCAGCTCACCGACTTCTCGTTCAGCGCCACGGACGCTGCAGGCAAGCCCATCGCCAACCGGGTGCAGGCCGGCAAGCGCCCGCGCAGCTCGATGGCGCCCACGATCATCTTCAACGCGAGCACCGGGGACCTGGAGGGGGTGATCGGCTCGCCCGGCGGCAGCGCCATCATCCAGTACACCACCAAGAGCATCCTGGGCATGGTGGACTGGGGCCTGAACGTTCAGCAGGCGATCAACCTGCCGAATTTCGGCGCGCAGACCAATGCGACCACCTCGATCGAAAAGGGCTCGCTCATCGACACCGCGGCCATCCGCGACGGCCTCAAGGCGCGCGGCCACACCGTGGCGCAGACGGTCTTCACCAGCGGGCTGCACGGCGCCGTGTTCAACGGCCTGCGCGCGAATGGCACGGCGGGCTTGCTGGCGCGCAACCCGGGCGCGGGCGCCTATGCCGGTGGCGCCGACCCGCGCCGCGAGGGCAGCGCCCAGGGCAACCCCTGAGTCTTGGCAAGGCGCATCAGGCGGCGGCCCCGGCGACCGCCCCGAGCGCTGCATTGAACGTCTGGCTGGGGCGCATCACGGCGTCGAGCTTGGCGGCGTCGGGCAGGTAGTAGCCGCCGATGTCCGCAGGCTGGCCCTGCACCGCGGCGAGTTCGGCGACGATGGTCTGCTCGTTGTCGCCCAACTGCCTGGCCAGCGGGGCGAACAGCCGCGCCAGCCCCGCGTCGTCCGCCTGCGCAGCCAGTTCCTGCGCCCAGTACAGGGCCAGGTAGAACTGGCTGCCGCGGTTGTCGAGCTCACCGGTCTTGGGCGAGGGGTTGCGGTTGTTGTCCAGCAGCTTGCCCGTGGCGGCGTCCAGCGTCCTGGCCAGCACCTTTGCCCGGACGTTGTCGGTCTTGCGCCCCAGGTCCTCCAGCGAAACGGCGAGCGCCAGGAACTCGCCCAGCGAGTCCCAGCGCAGGTGGTTTTCCTCGACCAGTTGCAGCACGTGCTTGGGGGCCGATCCGCCGGCGCCGGTCTCGTACATGCCGCCGCCGGCCATCAGCGGAACGATGGAGAGCATCTTCGCGGAGGTGCCCAGTTCCATGATCGGGAACAGGTCGGTCAGGTAGTCGCGCAGGATGTTGCCCGTGGCGCTGATGGTGTCCTGCCCGCGGATCACGCGCTCGAGCGTGTAGCGCATGGCGCGCACCTGGCTCATGATCTGTATGTCCAGACCGGTGGTGTTGTGCTCGTGCAGGTACATCCGGACCTTGGTGATCAGCTGCGCCTCGTGCGGCCGGTAGGCGTCGAGCCAGAACACCACCGGCATTCCCGAGTTGCGCGCGCGTGTCACGGCCAGTTTCACCCAGTCGCGGATCGCCGCGTCCTTGACCTGGCACATGCGCCAGATGTCCCCGGCCTCCACGTTCTGGCTCAGCAGCACCTCGCCCGTTTCCAGGTCGGTGATGTTCGCCACGCCGTCTTCGGGGATTTCAAAGGTCTTGTCGTGCGAGCCGTATTCCTCGGCCTGCTGCGCCATCAGGCCCACGTTGGGCACCGTTCCCATGGTCTTCGGGTCGAAGGCGCCGTGCCATTTGCAGAAGTTGATGATCTCCTGGTAGATGCGCGCAAAGGTCGATTCGGGCATCACGGCTTTCACGTCCTTGAGCCGGCCGTCTGCCCCCCACATCTTGCCGCCGTTGCGGATCATCGCGGGCATCGATGCGTCCACGATGATGTCGTTGGGCGAATGGAAGTTGGTGATGCCCTTCGCGGAATCGACCATCGCCAGCTCGGGGCGGTGCTCGTGGCAGGCGTGCAGGTCGCGCTTGATCTCGTCCCGCATGCTCTGCGGCAGGGTGGAGATTTTGTCGTACAGGTTGGCCATGCCGTTGTTCACGTTCACGCCCAGTTCCTCGAACAGCCCGGCGTGTTTCTCAAAGGCTTCCTGGTAGAAGATCTTCACGCAGTGGCCGAACACGATCGGGTGCGAGACCTTCATCATGGTCGCTTTGACGTGCAGCGAGAACATCACGCCGGTCTGGCGCGCGTCTTCGATTTCCTTTTCGTAGAAGGCCAGCAGCGCCTTCTTGCTCATGAACATGCTGTCCACGACCTCGCGGTCGAGCAGCGACACCCGGGGCTTGAGCACGATGGTCTTGCCGCTGCGGGTGAGCAGTTCCATCCGGACGTCGCGCGCCTTGTCCAGCGTGATCGACTTTTCGCCATGGTAGAAGTCGCCATGGTGCATGTGCGAGACGTGCGTGCGCGACGCCTGGCTCCACTCGGCCATCGCGTGCGGGTTCTTGCGTGCGTACTCCTTGACCGCCTTGGGCGCGCGGCGGTCCGAGTTGCCCTCGCGCAGCACGGGGTTCACCGCGCTGCCGGTGCATTTCGCGTAGCGCGCGCGAATCGATTTTTCTTCCTCGGTCCGGGGGGCTTCGGGGTAGTCGGGCAGCGCGTAGCCCTTGTCTTGCAGTTCCTTGATGCAAGCGATCAACTGGCCCACCGAGGCGCTGATGTTGGGCAGCTTGATGATGTTCGCGTCCGCCTGCAACGTCTTCCGGCCCAACTCGGCCAGGGCGTTGGGCACCCGCTGCTCCGCGCTCAGCGCTTCGGGGAACTCGCCAAGCACCCTGGCCGCCACGGAGATATCGCTCTCGATCACATCAATGCCCGCCGGCGCCGTGAACGCGCGAACGATGGGCAGGAAGGACGCCGTCGCCAAGCGGGGCGCCTCGTCGGTCAGGGTGTAGATGATGCTCGGTTGCCGGGTCGTCGTCATGGCTTGTCTCATGGAACAGTGTGCTGCGGTGGCGGGCAAACGCCCGGGGCGGATCATAGCGGGGCGCAAGCGGGCGGCATCGGTTTCTTGTAAGGAGTGTGCCGCCTGAAATCCGTTCGTCTGCCTGGATTGCTGCCATCCAGAGGAGGTCTCAGCACTTCGGTCCAAATACGGATTTCGGTGCACAACCAAAGAAACGCGAGAAGGCAGCGCTAAAGTTGCCGGGATGCTCATAGCCGACCGAATACGCCGCCTCGGCCACTTGGCAACCAGTTTCCAGCAGTTGCCAAGCCTTCTTCATCTTCACTTCCAGCAATAGACGATGCGGGCTGGTGTTGAAACGGTGACGGAAGCCCTCCCGCAGCTTGCATTCATTGAGGCCGACGGCGGCTGCGAGTTCGGAGACCGTCAGACGCTGGTCCGTTGGCGACTCCAGAATCGATCTGGCTGCATCGAGTTTCTCGATATCCCGTTGGCAATAACGCGGCATGCGCTTTGGCAGCTGCAAATGGCGCAGCTGCTCGGCCAGCAGGTTGAGGGCGTGAATATGGGTTTGCAACTTGTCCGGTGATTCGTTCTGCGTTTCCCTCAGCAGGGCGTTGGCGTGCGCCTGGCTGACTCCGGTCGTCGGATGATGGGCCAACTGCTCCACGCCGCCTTTCCCTCCGAGCAGCAGTTTGCGGGCCGTTTCGCTCCCCAGGTAGTAGTCCAGCGTCTCCGCTCCGATCAGCAGGCGCAACTGCTCCACCCCGCAATGGCCCCGGTAGTGGCGTTCGCCCTGGATGCAGCGGAAGGTCGATACGGTCGTGTACCCCCTGCGGAAGCACAGTTCCTTGCCGCAGCGGCTGCGATACGCCGATTCTCCGGCCAGCCCCAGCGTGATCGCGAGGACCGGCTGTTCCTGTTGCTTGACGCTGTCTTCCACCAGGTCCTTGCGGGGCTGGTAGCGCGTTTGCAGAAGACTGAAATCCGGTCCGATCCAAAGGCTGTCAGTCAGGCATTCGCCGAACTCATCGGGCAGCTGTTGCCGCACCCAACCGTGTCGTCGCGTTTCCTGACGCCTCGGTATTTCGAGTGAGACCCGGTATGGCATATGACCTCCTTGTGCGTCCGTGCATCCAGTCCGGCTGCACGGATTGCATACGAAAAGCATGGGTTTGGATACGAATGAGCATGAGAATTGTTTCTGATGCGAAATATTATTGGGCCCTCGAACATTTGTCGTCAACCCTGCGGGAAGTCGGCCTGCGCCTGATTTACCGCCCATGAGGATATGGAAATGAACCTCGATACGATCCATCCCTTGCAGGGATGCTGGGATCTTGCCCTGGCCTCGGTCAAGGCCCACGCCCTTGATGCGGCAATCCAACGGGGAATCTTCGGGTTCTTGAAGAATCCGGCGACGGCCGAAGCGCTGGCGGAGTTTGGCCGCCTGGACCCGGTGAATACCGGCCACCTGCTCGATCTGTTGTGGAGCATGGGGGTGCTCACGCGCCGCGCCGGGGTTGGACGGGCGTGGGTGTACGGCGTCGATCCGAAACTCGCTGCCTTCCTGGTGCCGGGGGAGGAGGGGTATTGCGGCGATGCCCTGGCCCATCGTCTGCGGTCCTTGCGCCAGTTTGGCGCCCAACTACCCAACTTGCTCGGGACGGGGGCCCATGCGCCGCAAGCGCCGCAGGCGGCGGGCTGGGCGCAGGCGGCAGAGGTGCAGATTGGCCAGGAGCAGGGCGCGGTCACCGCGGCGGCGGCGCTGGCCTGTGTCGGCCGCCTGCAGGGGTTGGGCGGCGCGCGCCGTTTTCTTGACCTGGGAGGCGGCCCGGGCAAGGTGGCCGTCGCCTTGGCGGGGGCCCATCCGCAGTGGCAGGGCGTGGTCTTCGACCTGCCGGAAACGGCAGGGGTGGCGCAGCGCATCATTCTTCGGGCCGGCCTTGGGCAGCGCCTGGAAAGCCGGGGTGGCGACATCGGGCGGGACCGGATTGGCGCAGGCTACGACCTCGTCTGGTGTTCGTCGGTGCTGCACTTTCTGCCGGAGTGGCCGGGGGTGATCGCCAAAATTCGGGATGCGTTGGTACCGGGTGGCTACTTCGTCAGCGTGCATGCCGAACTGCCATCGGAGCGGGAAGCAGCGGCCCGGGTCCTGCCCTACTACCTGCCCCTGTTGATGCGCGGGCGGCGGGTTTGGCCGCAAGGCGCCATGGTCGATCGGATGCGGGAGCTTGGCTTTGAATCGATCACCTCCGCCGCGCTGTCCTACTTCCCGTTGGCGCCGGCACAGGTGGTGATCGGACGAAGGCAAGTCCCCCGGACCGGCCGTCAGGCCGAATGCGCGAAACGCAGCATCAGCGTCATGGGATGCAGCGGCGATGCTTGAAAGCCATAGTGCCCATAGAACTGTTTTGCCCGATCGTTCAAGGCATGGACCAACAGGGCGCGGACCCCGGCGTTCTGTGCGACGGCCAGCGTGCGCGCCACGGCATCTCGAAGCAAAGCGGCTCCCAGCTGGATGCCATGGACGCGCTGATCGACAGCGAGTCTGGTCAGAACCATGACCGGGACAGGGCCCCCCATGTTGCGTCGAACGGCGCTGGTGGCTTCCAAGTGCGAGACAGCGCCTGCGGCCAAGGCGTAGTAGCCGAGAACGCGGCCGCTCGCATCAGCCACGACGAAAGTACGGCTGGCCCCTCTCTGGTGGTTGCTCAGCGCGCGGCGCTTGAGCCAATCGTCGAGTGTGGCTTCACCGCATTCGAACTGACTGAGTTGGTGCGTCCCTGCCAGCGGTTGCGGGGAGGAAAGCGGCACGCTCATGCCGGGTCAGTGTCCCACGGAGCCTGGACGGCCATCAGTCGCTCAAGGCCGGGATTGGCGCTTGGCGGCGCATCGAGCATGGCCGAGAACTGCTGGAACCGATCACCATCCAGCCCGAAAAAAACCTGGTCGAGCGCAACCGTCTGCGCGCGCTCACAGGCGGCCTCCAGCATGAAATCAGACCGGCTCTTGCCCAGCAGGCTGGCGGCATGGTCAATCAAGTCGCGCTGCTCGGGCAGGGCGCGCAGGTTGATGGCAGCGTCGCGCATGGCACCTCCAAAAACGAATACACCGCGCAGCTTACATGGCCGTATATCTTTTGTCAACACGCGAGAAAGGAGGCAATCATTTAGCCGACCAGTGAACCGGGCGAGGAAGCAGGAAATCAGCTTGATGAAACGTAACTACTCAGCCC
>NZ_AFAL01000067.1 GCF_000193225.1 Verminephrobacter aporrectodeae subsp. tuberculatae At4
TCAGCGCTTTTCCCGGTCCTTCGCCCCTGCGCGCAGCAGGGGAAAGTTCAGCAGCCGGGTGGCCAGCAGCGTCTCGGCCAGAAAACACACCAGCGCCAGCAAAAACGACAGCACCCCGGCCAGAAAACCGGCCACGGCGAGCCGGCTGCCCTGGAAGTCGGTGGTCTCGCCCAGGAACAGCAGGATGATGGTCACGCCGATCAGGAACGCGCAGAGGGTGAGCAGCCCGATGCAGCCATTCGCCAGCCGCCCGCGCAGCCGCAGTTCGGCGAGTTCGCCGTGCGCGCGGGCCAGGAGCTCCGGATCGGCGCCGGCGCGGTCTTCGACCACGCGCGCGCGGTCGATGATGCGCGCCAGCCGGCTGGCCACCGCACCGATCATTCCGGCGACGGCCGTGAGCAGGAACACCGGCGCCACCGCGAGCTGTATGCCGTGGGTGATGGCAGAGGAATCGAGGGTCAGGGCCATGGGGGGTGACGCGGCGCGCCGGTAGCAAGGACAGACACGCTCTACACCCAGCCCAGCGCGCCCAGCAGCGCCCCGGCACCGAGCAGCCACAGCAGGTGCAGCCGGGTGCGCCATACCAGCAGCATGCTCGCGGCGCTCAGCAGCCACAGGGGCCAGTCGGTCGCAGGCACGCCATGCGCACGCGCGAGCACCCAGGCGGTGGCCAGCAGCAGGCCGATCACCACCGGCGCCATGCCCTGCTTGAAGGCGCGCACGGCCCGCCGTGCGCGGTTGCGCTGGCCCCAACGGGCGGCGCTCCAGGTCAGCAGGCTGCTGGGCAGCAGCACGCCCAGCATGCACAGGGCCATTCCCAGAGCGCCCAGCAGTCCGCTGGCGATGCCGCCGCCGCCCGCGTTGATCCCGACGTTCCAGCCCAGCAGGGCGACGAACAGCACGTTCGGGCCGGGGGCCGCTTGCGCGATGGCGATCGACGCGCTGAATTGCGGATCGCTCAGCCAAGCCTGCCGCTCGACCAGAAAGCGGTGCATCTCGGGTGCCACGGGGAGCACGCCGCCCACCGTCAGCAGCGAGAGCGACAGGTGGTACAGAAACAGCTGCAACCAGTCGCTTGCGCCGAACGCGGCAAATTGCACGGCGGGGGTCATGGCGCGAGCTTTCTCCAGGTCAGCGCGCAGGCCGCGCCGCCCAGCACCGGCAGGATGCAGAACAGCGGCAGCCGCAGTGCGACCATGGCCACGCTGGTCAGCGCCGCCAGCAACGCGCAGCATGGACGGCCCAGCGGGTGCTTGCCGAGCGCGACGAAGAGCTTGATTCCCACCCCGGCGATCAGCCCTGCGGCCACGGCGCCCATACCGCGCAACGCACCGGCGACTGCCGGCTGGCTCGCGAGCCCGGCATACGCCACGGCCAATGTCAGCATCAGTATGAGCGGAAGCGTCAGCATGCCGGCGAACGCGGCGAGCGCGCCGCGCAGACCGAAATAGCGGTCGCCAAGCATGATGCTCAGGTTGACCACGTTGGGCCCGGGCATGATCTGCGCCACCGCCCAGTCCTCGACGAACTCCTCGTTGCTCAGCCAGCGCTTGCGCTCGACCAACTCGCGCTGCACCACGGCGAGAACGCCGCCAAAGCCCTGCAACGCGAGCCAGCTGAAGGACCAGAACAGGTCGGCCGGACCGCGGGGGCGCGGATGATCGGGCGGAGGGTCGGTGGTGGATGCCATGGGCGCCCAAGCGTGCAGGGAGCAAGATGCAGGGGGCCGCTCAGCGCAGCACCTCGAGCAGGCGGTCGAGCCCGCCCCGGGTGATGGCCACCTTGGCCTGCGCGCGCACGGCGGGCTTGGCGTGATAGGCCACGGACAGGCCCGCAGCGTCCATCATCGGCAGGTCGTTCGCGCCGTCGCCCACGGCAATCGTCTGCGCCGGCGAAATGCCCATGAGCGACGCCAGTTCCAGCAGCGTGCGGCGCTTTTGCGCGCCGTCGCAAATGTCGCCCCAGACCTGGTCGAGCATGCGGCCGGTGAGTTGGCCGTTTTCCACCTCCAGCACGTTGGAGCGGGCAAAGTCGATCCCCAGGACCGCGCGCACGCGGTCGGCAAAGAAGCTGAAGCCGCCGGACAGCAGCAGCGTGCTCAGGCCCGCGGCCTGCGCGGCGCTGACGAGTTCCCTGGCGCCGGGATTCAAGCGCAGGCGCTCCGCGTACACCTGCTCCAGGTGCTGCACGCGCACGCCCCTGAGCAGGGCCACGCGCTGGCGCAGGCTTTCCTTGTAGTCGGTGATCACGCCCTGCATGGCCGCCTCGGTGATCGCTGCGACCTCGGCCTTGCGGCCCACGGCGTCGGCGATCTCGTCCACGCACTCGATGTTGATGAGGGTGGAATCCATGTCGAAGGCGATGAGCTTGTAGCCGGACAGGGACAGCGGGGGCACGACGCCCTGAACGACGAGGCCGGGGGCGAATTCGGTGGTGTGGGTCATGGCAGGGGCAGCGGCGCCGGGGATCGGGTGCGCAATGGTAGCGCCCCGCCTGCGCTGCGCCGTACTATCGGCAGCAGCGCCACGCGAATCCATCGACGCACCCGCTGACGGCATTCGGCGCTGCTATCGTTGCGCGCCCGGGCCCAGCGCCCGCAGCGCCGTCCATTCCTTGTCCATGCCCATCCGAAAGCCGCGCCCATGACCGCTCTCCCCCCCGCCCCCCTGCCCTCCACGGCCGCCGCCCGCCTCGCACGCCGCGCCGCAGCAGCGCTGACGCTGGTGGCCAGCGTGCTCGCGGCGCAGGAAGGGCCGCAGCTGGATCTGCGCCGGGTCGAACTCAGCGCGGGCCTGCACCGCATCGACGCCCAGGTCGCGCTCGCGCCCCGGGAACGCCAGATCGGGCTCATGCACCGCAAGCAGATGCCGCAGCACGAGGGCATGCTGTTCGTTTTCGAGCAGCCCGCGCGGCAGTGCTTCTGGATGAAGGACACGCTGCTGCCGCTCACGGCCGCATTCGTTGCGGACGACGGCAGCATCGTGAACCTGGAGGACATGCAGCCCCGGGCGCTGGACGAGCACTGCTCTGCCAAGCCCGTGCGCTATGTGCTGGAGATGAACCAGGGCTGGTTTGCCCAAAGGGGGATCCGGGCCGGCGCCAAGCTCGGCGGCGCGCCGTTCCAGCGCCCGTGACCGGCCGGATCAAGCGGCAAAGTTGGCCTGTGCGAACTTCCAGTTCACCAGCTTGTCGAGGAAGGTTTCGACGAACTTGGGACGCAGGTTGCGGTAGTCGATGTAGTACGCATGCTCCCACACGTCCACGGTCAGCAATGCCTTGTCGGCGCTGGTCAGCGGCGTTCCGGCGGCGCCGGTGTTGACGATGTCCAGGCTGCCGTCGGCTTTTTTCACGAGCCAGGTCCAGCCCGATCCGAAGTTGCCCACGGCGCTCTTGACGAACGCCTCCCGGAAGGCCGCGTAGCTGCCCCACTTGGCGGCGATGGCGGCGGCCAGCGCGCCCGAGGGCTCACCGCCGCCCTGCGGGGCCATGCAGTTCCAGAAGAACGTGTGGTTCCAGATCTGGGCCGCGTTGTTGTAGATGGCGCCGCTTGACTTCTTGACGATTTCTTCGAGCGCCATGGATGCGAATTCGGTGCCCTTTTGCAGGTTGTTCAGGTTCACCACGTAGGCGTTGTGGTGCTTGCCGTGGTGGTACTCCAGGGTTTCCTGGCTGTAGTGCGGTGCCAGTGCGTCGATGGCGTAGGGAAGCGGGGGCAGGGTGTGTTCCATGGTGGGGTTTCCTCGTGGTTTGAAATTCCATCATGCATTGGCTCCAGGGCCGATGCATGCCGTCGGGCACGGCGCGAGGGGGCATTGTAGGAACATCGGCCGGTCCATGCCGGCCCGGGCTGGTGGCTTGGCACAAGTCGCTTGGGGCTCAGGCTTCCTGGGGGGTGGTGTTCAGGCGCCGGGCCAGTTCAGCCGGACGGATGTGCTGCTGCACCATTTCGTTGAGCAACAAAACTTTGGCCGACACGCTCGCGGGAAGCTCGACGACAGGCTGTCCACGCCCGGGTTTTGACGGCACAGGGACAGCGCGTTTGTCTTCAAAATAGAACTCCATTGCCGTCTCCAGTGCGTCCTGCGCCATTGCCAGGGCTTGCCCGGCGGTCTCGCCCTGGGTAATGGCTTCCGGGATGTCGGGAAAAGTCACGACAAAGCCGCCATCGGCTTCATCCGGGGTCAGGGTGACCGGGAATTTCATGGGCGCCTCTCCTCGTTATTTCAGACCCAGTTGCCTCTTGATGCCAAGGCAGCAGCAGGGATCATCCCGTGCCAAAGCGCCC
>NZ_AFAL01000066.1 GCF_000193225.1 Verminephrobacter aporrectodeae subsp. tuberculatae At4
CCACCGCCACGCGCGGCAGTCCGGCGGGCAGAACGGCTCTTTTGTAGCGCGTGTCCTGGCGGTCGAAGGCCGTGCTGCCGGGCATGGAGACCACGCGCACGGGGATTTTTCGGTCGGCCAGCAGGCGCTGCGCCTTCAGCGCCAACTGCACCTCGGAGCCGGTGGCAATGATCACGGCCACGGGTTTCTTCTTCAGGCCGACGTCGGCGGGTTCGCTCAGCACATAGGCGCCACGGCTGATCTCGCCCAGGCTGCGCTTGGGCGCGTAGGGCAGGTTCTGGCGCGAGAGCAGCAGCGCGCTCGGCCGGTCCTCGTTGGACAGCGCCACGCTCCAGGCCACGGCGGTCTCCGCGGTGTCCGCGGGGCGCCAAACGTCGAGGTTGGGGATCAGCCGCAGGCTCGCGGCCTGCTCGATGGCCTGGTGCGTGGGACCGTCCTCGCCCAGGCCGATGGAGTCGTGCGTGAACACATGGATCACGCGCAGCCGCATCAGCGCGGCCATGCGGATGGCGTTGCGGCTGTAGTCGCTGAACGTGAGGAAGGTGCCGCCGTAGGGGATGAAGCCGCCATGCAGCGCAACGCCGTTCATGATGGCGGCCATGCCGAATTCGCGCACGCCGTAGTTGATGTGGCGCCCGCCGGTCTGCCCGCCGTCGCCGTCTTCGCGCCCGGTTTGCAGCACCTGGCCCTGCGGGTCAAAGCGCAGCGGGGGCGTGCTCCTGGTGTGCGTGAGGTTGGATCCGGTCAGGTCGGCGCTGCCGCCGAGCAGTTCCGGCAGCGCGGCGGTAAAGGCTTCGAGCGCCAGCTGGCTGGCCCTGCGGCTGGCCACGGTTTCGCCCTGCGTGTGCGCGGCGACCACGGTGTCCACGGCCAGTTGCGCGAAATGCGCCGGCAGGCGGCCCTGCATGCGGCGCTCGAACTCGGCGGCGAGTTCCGGGAAAGCCTTGCGGTAGGCGCCAAGGCGCTGCTTCCACGCGATTTCTGCGCTCTTGCCGCGGGCCTTGGCGTTCCAGTCGGCGTATACGTCCCGCGCAATCACGAACGGCGCGCTCGTCCAGCCCAGGGCTTCGCGGGTGAGCGCAATTTCTTCGGCGCCCAGCGGCTCGCCGTGCGCCTTGGCCGTGTTCGCGCGGTTCGGGCTGCCCTGGCCGATCTGCGTCTTGCACACGATGAGGCTGGGGCGCCCGGTCTGCTCTTTGGCTTGCGTGATCGCAGCTGCCACCTTGTCGGCGTCGTGGCCGTCGATGGGGCCGATCACGTTCCAGCCGCAGGCCGCAAAGCGCCCCGGGGTGTCGTCGGCAAACCAGGGCGCGACCTGGCCGTCGATCGAGATGCCGTTGTCGTCGTACAGCGCGATCAGCTTGTCGAGCCGCCAGGCGCCCGCGAGCGACACGGCCTCGTGGCTGATGCCTTCCATCAGGCAGCCGTCGCCCAGAAAGGCGTAGGTGTGGTGGTTCACCACGGTGTGGCCCGCGCGGTTGAACTCGCGCGCGAGCAGCTTTTCTGCGAGCGCAAAGCCCACGGCGTTGGCGAGGCCCTGGCCCAGCGGGCCGGTGGTGGTTTCCACGCCGGGGGTGAGTCCCACCTCGGGGTGGCCCGGCGTCTTGCTGTGCAATTGGCGAAAGTTCTGCAACTCGGCCATCGGCAGCTCGTAGCCGCTCAGGTGCAGCAGCGCGTAGAGCAGCATCGATCCATGGCCGTTGCTCAGCACGAAGCGGTCGCGGTCGAACCAGCGGGGATTTGCCGGGTTGTGCTTGAGGTGGCGGCCCCATAGCGCCACGGCCATGTCGGCCATGCCCATGGGGGCGCCGGGGTGGCCGCTGTTGGCGCGTTGGACGGCGTCCATGGCCAATGCGCGGATCGCATTCGCCATGCGTCGGGATTGCTGCTGGGGTTGCTGGGTAGGGGCCATGGGGTGGGAGCGGGGCAGGGGGGTCGGAGGGAGCCGGGGATTCTACCGGGGCGGCTGCTCCGGCCCGTGCAGCCGCCGGCGCCGATGACGCGCCCTCTCCATGGAACGCATGGCCTACTTGGTGCCAAAGATGCGGTCCCCCGCGTCGCCCAGCCCCGGCAGGATGTAGCCGTGGTCGTTGAGTTCGCGGTCGATCGCGGCCGTGAAGATGGGGACGTCGGGGTGGGCCTTGTGCAGTCTGTGAATGCCTTCAGGCGCGGCCAGCAGGCAGACGAACTTGATGGAGCGCGGATCGAGCCGCTTGATCCGGTCCACGCACGCGGCCGCCGAGTTGCCCGTGGCCAGCATGGGGTCGACGACGACGACGTCGCGCGCGTCCATCCCGGAGGGCATCTTGAAGTAGTACTCCACCGCTTGCAGCGTGGCCGGGTCGCGGTACAGGCCGACGTGGCCCACGCGGGCGCCGGGAACGACGTTGAGCATGCCGTCCAGAAAGCCGTTGCCCGCGCGCAGGATGGAAACGAACACCAGCTTCTTGCCGTCGATCACCTTGCCGGTCATGGCTTCCAGCGGGGTTTCGATCGGCATGTCCTGCAGCGGCATGTCGCGCGTGACTTCGTACGCCATGAGCGTGCTCAGCTCGCCCAGCAGGCGGCGAAAGCTGTTGCTGCTGGCGTCTTTCCTGCGCATCAGCGTGAGCTTGTGCTGGACCAGGGGATGGGTGACGACGGTGACGCGGTTCATCATGGGGGGCGCCTGCGAGGGATCGTCCACCGTTCACAGGCCCTGGCGCCGCACGGTGGAAGCGTCCTGACCGAACAGGATTTTTTTCGCCACCTCGTCCATTGCGGGCGGGTTGTTGACGGTCCGGGCCTGGGCGTAGGCGCGCGCCGTGGCCGGGCGCGCGGCAATGGCTGCGAACCAGCGCGCGAGGTGCGGGAATTGGGCCAGGTCCTGGCGCTGGCGCGCATGCGGAACGACCCAGGGGTAGCAGGCCATGTCGGCAATGGAGTATTCCCCGGCGATGTATTCGCGCCCCTCGCCCAGGTGCTTGTCGAGGACGCCGTAGAGCCGGCCGGTTTCCTTGACGTAGCGCTCGATCGCGTACGCCATGGGCTCGGGCGCGTACTGCGCGAAAAAGTGGTTCTGGCCGGCCATGGGCCCCAGCCCCCCGACCTGCCAGAACAGCCATTGCAGCGCTGCGTTGCGGCCGCGCAGGTCGGGCGCGAGAAAGCGCCCGGACTTGTCTGCGAGGTACAGGAGGATCGCGCCCGACTCGAACAGCGGCAGCGGGGCGCCGCCGTCCGCCGGGGCGTGGTCCACGATGGCGGGGATGCGGTTGTTCGGCGCAATCTTCAGGAAGTCGGGCCGGAACTGCTCGCCCCGGCCGATGTTCACGGGGATGAGCCGGTAGGGCATTGCGGCCTCTTCGAGGAACAGGGTGATCTTGTGCCCGTTGGGCGTGCTCCAGTAGTACAGGTCGATCATGGTGGCTGCGTGCGATGCCCCCGGCGGGGGCGCTGCGTGGACTGTAGACCGAAATTACCGACCGTCACCGACCGCTCACCAAGGTCTTTCCCGCCCTGGTGGCGGCGTGCTTGGCCATCAGGAGCGGGGCCCGCATTTCGAGGGATTTTGTGGGGGGAGGGCGGACGCGGGCAAAAGTAAAATCGCGCCCGGCAGGGATTCAATCAACGCAAAGGACTTCCCGTGGCAGGACACAGCAAATGGGCAAATATTCAGCACCGCAAGGGGCGGCAGGATGAGAAACGCGGCAAAGTCTGGACCCGCATTCTGCGTGAAGTCACCGTCGCCGCGCGCAGCGGCGGCGGCGACCCGTCTGCCAACCCCCGCCTGCGCCTGGCGATGGACAAGGCCCGGGCGGCGAACTTGCCTGCCGAGCGCATCAAATACAACATCGACAAGGCCACGGGCAATGCCGAAGGGCTGCACTACGAGGAAATCCGCTACGAAGGCTACGGCATCGGCGGCGCGGCCATCATCATCGACACCATGACCGACAACCGCGTGCGCACCGTCGCCGAAGTGCGCCACGCCTTCAGCAAGCACGGCGGCAGCATGGGCACGGAAGGCTCGGTGCGCTTCCAGTTCAAGCACTGCGGCCAGTTGATCTTCGCCCCCGGCAGCAGCGAGGACAAGGTGCTGGAGGTGGCGCTGGAGGCCGGCGCCGAGGACGTGGTCACGGGCGAGGACGGCGCCATCGAGGTGCTGACCGCGCCCGCCGACTTCGAAGCCGTGCGCAACGCGCTGCAGGCCGCGGGCCTGGCGCCCGCGCTCGCCGAGGTGACGATGCGCGCGGAAAACACCGTCGAACTCGAGGGCGAAGACGCCGCCCGGATGCAGAAACTGCTCGACGTTCTGGAGGACCTCGACGACGCCCAAGAGGTCTATCACAACGCTGCACTGTGAAGCGATGAAGATATTATGAAGATATGAAGAAAAAACCCCAACGATTCCTGCCCGGTGCGTATGGCCGGCCCGGTGTGGCACGCCGGAGGCGGGCATGAAAGTTCTCGTTCTCGGCAGCGGCGGCCGCGAGCACGCGATCGCCTGGAAACTGAGCCAGTCCCCCCGGCTCACCCGGGTGTACGTGGCGCCCGGCAACGGCGGAACGGCGCTGAACCCCAGGCTGGAAAACCTGGACCTCAGCGATATCCGCGAACTGCGCCTGTGGGCCCAGTCGGAAAAATCGCCCTCACCGTGGTGGGCCCCGAGGGCCCCCTGGCCGCCGGCGTCGTGGACGAGTTTCGTGCGCACGGCCTGCGCATCTTCGGCCCCAGCCAGGCCGCCGCGCAGTTGGAAAGCTCCAAAGCCTTCTCCAAAGCCTTCATGCTGCGCCACGGCATCCCCACGGCCAGCTACGACAGTTTCACCGACCCCGCTGCGGCCCACGCCTTCGTTGATCGCCTGGGCGCGCCCATCGTCGTCAAGGCCGACGGTCTGGCCGCGGGCAAGGGCGTGGTCGTGGCCATGACGCTGCACGAGGCCCACGCTGCGGTGGACTGCATGCTGCGCGACAAGCAGTACGGCGTGGCGCCCGGCGGCGCGCGCGTGGTGATCGAGGAATTCCTCGCCGGCGAGGAAGCCAGCTTCATCGTGCTGTGCGACGGCAAGCGCGCGCTGGCGCTGGCCACGAGCCAGGACCACAAGCGCCTCAAGGATGGCGACGAGGGCCCGAACACCGGCGGCATGGGCGCCTACTCGCCGGCCCCCGTGGTGACCGCCGACGTGCACGCCCGCGTCATGCGCGAGATCATCCTGCCCACCCTGCGCGGCATGGAAAAGGAGGGCATTCCATACACCGGCTTCCTGTACGCGGGCCTGATGATGGACGCCAAGGGCCAACCCAGGACGCTGGAATTCAACTGCCGCCTGGGCGACCCCGAGACGCAGGCCATCCTGATGCGCCTGAAGAGCGATTTCTTCGAGCTGCTGAGCGCGGCGACCGATGGCCGGCTCGACCAGATGGAACCCCAGTGGGACCGCCGCACCGCCCTGGGCGTGGTGCTGGCCGCGCACGGCTACCCCGAAGACCCGCGCCGGGGTGACATCATCACCGGCCTGCCGGCCGAGGCCGACGACGCCGTGGTGTTCCACGCGGGAACGACCCTCCGGGACGGCGCGCTCCATGTGGCGGGCGGCCGCGTGCTGTGCGTGACGGCGCTGGCCGACAACGTCCGGCAGGCGCAGCAGCGGGTCTACGAACTGGCGCGGGGCATCCACTTCGACGGCGCGCAGTACCGCCGCGACATCGGCTTCCGGGCCATCAAGGGCTGATGGATCGACGGACCGATCGCCGCCAGATGATCGACGCACCACAACACCCCCCGACCCTGGACACGGCGCCCGCCGCGGCCCGCGTGCGCGGTTATTTGCAGGGCCTGCAGGCGCGCATCGCCGACGCGCTGGAGGCGCTGGAAGGCCCGGCCGGCGCGCGCTTGCTGAGCGACGCCTGGAGCAAGCCGCCCGGTGCGGCCCTGCAAGGCGACGGCGTCACCCGGATCATGGAAGAGGGCCTGGTGTTCGAACGCGCAGGCTGCGGCTTCAGCCACGTGCGCGGCGCGCGGCTTCCGCCCTCGGCCACCGAGCGCCGGCCCGAGCTCGCCGGTGCGCCGTTCGAGGCCATGGGCGTCTCGCTGGTGTTCCACCCGCGCAACCCCTACGTGCCCACGGTGCACATGAACGTGCGCATGCTCGCGGCGGGCCATCCCGGCCAGGCGCCGCTGCGCTGGTTCGGCGGCGGCATGGACCTCACGCCGTACTACGGCTTCGAGGAGGACGCGGTGCATTTCCACCGCTGCTGCCGCGCCGCGCTGGCGCCGTTTGGCGCCGACAAATACCCGCGCTTCAAGCAATGGTGCGATGAATACTTTCACCTGCGGCACCGCGGCGAGCAGCGCGGCGTGGGCGGCGTGTTCTTTGACGACTTCTCGGAACTGGGCTTCGAGCAGGGCCTGGCCATGACGCAGTCGGTGGGCGACGCCTTTCTGGCGGCGTACCTGCCCATCGTGGAAAGGCGCCGGGCCACGCCATTTGGCGCGCGCGAGCGCGACTTCCAGTTGTACCGCCGCGGCCGCTACGTCGAGTTCAACCTGGTGTGGGACCGGGGAACGCATTTCGGGCTCCAGTCTGGCGGGCGCACCGAGTCCATCCTGCTGTCCATGCCGCCCCTGGTGTCGTGGTCGTACCGCCGCCCGGACGCCACCGACCCGGACGAGGAGGCGCTCACGCAGCGCTTCCTGCTGCCCCGGGACTGGCTCGCCGACGAGCCGGGATGAGCGGGCGCAGACACCCGCGCGGCATCGCATGGGACAACAACTTCCACTGGCCGTGCGCTGCGTTGCGCGCTATATTGGCCCGACGCCTTCCCCCATTCCCCTTCCATATACCGCCTGATGACCACCCTGACCCCCTCGGAAACCGCTGCCAGAAAAACCGTAACCCGACTCCAGCGCGCCATCGTCGATGGCCTGGAGGACGTCAAGGCGCAAGACATCCGGGTCTTCAACACCGAGCATCTCTCGCCGCTGTTTGAACGGGTGATCGTGGCGTCGGGCCTGTCCAACCGCCAGACCAGGGCGCTGGCGGCCAGCGTGCGCGACGCGGTGCATGGAGCCGGTTTCGTGAAGCCGCGCGTCGAGGGCGAGGACAACGCCGAATGGATCATCGTGGACTGCGGCGCCGCCGTGGCGCACATCATGCAGCCCGCGATCCGCCAGTACTACCGCCTGGAAGAACTGTGGGGCGACACGCCGGTGCGCCTGAAACTCGGCGCGGCAAAGCCCGTCTCCGCGGCGGCCGCCGCCACCGATCAGGTGGGCAAGAAACCGGCAGCAAAGGCCGCTGCCGCGAAGACTGCCACCAAGGCCAAGGCCCCCGCCAAGAAGGCGGCCGCTGCAAGGCCCGCGGCAAAAGCCCCCGCAAGGCCAGCCCGCAAGTCGGCGGCCGTTGCGCGTGCCGGTGCGGCCAAGAAACCCGTGGCCCAAAAAGCGTCCGGCGCGCGCAAGCCCGCAGCCAAGGCCCCGGTGCGCAAGGGCTGAGGTCGCACCATGCTGCGCGACGCGGCGACTCGCGCGCACGCCCCCCGCCACCGGACGGCTCAGGCATGAGGCTGCTGATCGTCGCGGTCGGGCAACGGGTTCCCGACTGGGCGCAAACGGCTTACGACGATTACGCCAAGCGGCTCCCGCCCGAACTCAGGCTGGAACTGCGGGCCGTGAAGGCCGAGGCGCGCGGCTCCAGGACCTTGCAAACCATCTACGCCGCCGAGCGCAAACGCATCGAAGCGGCGCTGCCACGCGGCGCGCGCGTGGTCGCGCTGGACGAGCGCGGCACCGCGCTCAGCACCCTGGCCCTGGCCGAACGGCTGCGCGGCTGGCAACTGGGTGGAGCCGACGTGGCGCTGCTCATTGGCGGCCCCGACGGCCTGGAGCCAGCCCTGCGCGAGGCGGCGCACGAACGCATCCGCCTCTCGGACCTGACCCTCCCCCACGCCATGGTGCGGGTGCTGCTCGCCGAGCAGTTGTACCGTGCCTGGTCGCTGAACGCCGGGCACCCGTACCACCGCGAATAAAGCCCGTCTCCAGTGCCCCGATGCCGGGTCAGCCGTCAGCGCACCCGCGCAGGGCGGTAGCGATCGAGTATCTCGCGCTGCATCGGCGGCTCGTCACGAAACACCTTTGCCACGGCCTCGGTCATGGCGCTCCACACATGCTTCGGTACCCGGCGTCGCCCCGCGTTGCGCGCCGCCCCCCAATCTGGCTGAGCACCGGCAGCCGGGCCATGGACTCCACTTGGCAAGCAATGGCCAGCCACGCGGCGCCCACGGGGTCGGCGGGAAAATCCTTCACGGCGATGGCTCCTGTGCGCAAAATCGATTACGGGTGAACAAAAACGCTTCTGCTCGCGGCGTTTTGCTCAAAATCGATTATGAGCCCCCCGGTACCCTGCGCATGCGCGAAACCGTCCCGCGTTGGCTGCACACGGCCCGGCGTGGCCCTGGAATCAGCGAAGGGCGGGTTGCGGAAGCCGGATTCCCCAGCCGAAGGGATCGCCGTCTTCGATCAGCAGCGTGGCCTCGGCGCTCATGTGCGCACGGCCGCGCAGGGTGGGGACGACCCTGCCGCCGTGCAAGGTGTAGCTGGCCTCGAACTGGCTGCCGATGATGCCCGCCTGGCGCCACACTTCGCCGGGTTGCAGCCGGCCGTCAGCGGCCAGGCAGGCGATCTTGGCGCTGGTGCCGGTGCCGCAAGGGGATCGGTCGTAGGCCTGGCCAGGGCACAGAACGAAGTTGCGGCTGTCGGCCTGCGCGTCGTCGGCAAACAGTTCGATGTGGTCGATCGCGCCACCGTCGTCGCCGCGGATTCCCTGCGCCAGCAGCGCCTGCTGGATGGCGCAGCTGTAGCGGATCAGCGCCGGCAGGTTGTCGCTGGCCACGCGCTGGCCATGGTCGGACACCAGGAAGAACCAGTTGCCGCCCCAGGCCACGTCGCCCACCACGCTGCCGTGGCCGGGCACCTGCACCGCCAGTTCGCGGTGCAGGCGGTACGCGGGCACATTGCGCACGCTGACCGATCCGTCGCCGTGCAGCGTGGTGCTGACGGTGCCCACCGGCGTTTCGATTCCATGCTCGCCGGGAGCGATGCGGCCCAGGTAGGCGAGCGACGCCACCAAGCCGATGGTGCCGTGGCCGCACATGCCGAGGTAGCCGGTGTTGTTGAAGAAGATCACGCCGGCGGCGTTCGCCGGGTCCACGGGCGGGCAGAGCACGGCGCCCACGATGACCTCGTTGCCGCGCGGCTCCAGCACCGTCGCTGCGCGCCAGGCATCGTGCCGCTGCGCGAGCCGCGCGCGGCGCTCGGCCATGCTGCCGGCGCCCAGATCAGGAAAGCCGCCGAGCACGAGCCGCGTGGGTTCACCGCCGGTGTGCGAATCCAGGATCTGTATGCGCTGCACGTTCTGCGCCGAATCAATGGCTCTCCAGCGGCACGGGCATGGCGTTCCTGAAGGTCAGCACCGTGATCGGCGCCTGCTGAAGGTTGCCCTTGTCGTCGTAGCCATAGGTGGTTGCCACGCCCTGGTAGCTGGACTGGTACATCTTCGCGCCGACCTTGGCCGGCTCGATGGACTGGATCTTTTGCATGCTGTCGCCGATGAACAGCATCTGGTCGTAGAACGAGGCCGCGTAGATATCGGGATCTTGGTTGAAGCGCGCCTTGTACTTGGCCTTGAAGGACGGGCCGTTGGCGAGCTTGTCGAGCATCGATCCGCCCTGGGCGCAAATCACGGTGTCGTTCACGGCGTCACCGCCGAGCTTGCCGATTTCCGCGCTGCACAGGGTGTCGCCGCCGATCAGCTTGGCCGGCAGTCCCAGCTGCTTCATCTGGCGCGCCATGGGTGCGGCCTGCGGCGCGTAGCCGCCAAAAAAGATCGCCTGCGGCTGCTTGGCTTTGAGGCTGGTCAGGATGGCCATGAAATCGGTGGACTTGTCGGAGGTGAACTCCTGGCCGACCACGGTCAGCCCCTGTTTTTGGGCTTCCTTGGTGAACTGCTCGGCGACGCCCTGGCCGTAGGCGGTGCGGTCGTCGATCACGGCGACCTTGCTCAGCTTGAGCACCTTGGCCACGTAGATCGCCATGTTCGAGCCGATCTGGGAGTCTCCGGCCGTGATGCGAAACAGGTTCTTGTAGCCGTTCTCGGTCACCTTTGGGTTCGTCGCCACGGTCGAGAGCATGGCGCCGCCCTCGCTGTACACGCGCGACGCCGGAATCGCCACACCCGAGCAATACGGTCCCATGACGAACCGGACGCCGCTGTCGATCAGCTTTTGCGCGACGCTGACGCCGGTGCGGGCGTCGCACTGGTCGTCCTCGGACAGCAGCTCGAACTTCAGCGTCTTGCCCGTGACCATGATCTTCTTCGCGTTCAGCTCTTCGATCGCCAGGCGCACGCCGTTCTCGTTGTCCCTGCCCGCGAACGCGTTCGGACCGGACAAGGGGCCGGTGTGGCCGATCTTGACGAGCAGTTCCTGCGCGTTCGCCGTTGCCGACAACAGCGCAGCCAGCGCCAGGGGAATCAGGAATCGGGATTTTTGTGTCATGGCAGACCTTTGCATGGAGGGAGGGAGTCGGGGGTGAAAAGGGCGGGTGCTCAGCGTCGGGCAGAAGATGGACCAGGTGTTGCCTCGCGTCAATCCGTGAATCCATGCATCAAGTTCGGGCGGACGGGTGCGTGCCCCGGATGCGTCCTGACGACCGCGTCGCGTTCGGCTTGGCTTGCGTCGATGGACCGGGCCGTGGGTCGATGGGTGCTGCGTAGCTGCTTTCAACCAACACCTTCGGGAACGTCTTCATCGATGGCCCGTCCATCGGGAATTGCGCTAGCCGCTCCCGCAGTAACGCGGACAGCAGCCGAGCCTGCAGCGCATCGCGAGGCCGTTTGACGGGATCCCGATCGGCTTGCATCGAGAGCCAGGATTTGAACAGCATGAATGCCCTGGGGTCGGGCACTTCCATCTCGAAGGGCGTGCCGTTGTCAGCCAATACGAACTGGCGCAGGCTGGGGGCCGAGAGCATCCACTTCATGTTGGGGATGTCTGCCGCGACGAAAGCATCCCGCGCGCCCAGGTTGTGTGGCTCGGACTTCCACGGGGGCGTGGGCGTTTGTCGAATCAAGTCCACCATGTAGCCATCCGCGTTGATGGCACGAAAGGGCTGCGTCGCGCTGATCTCGAAGCTCTTGTCCACGGTCTTGAGCACACCCAAAAAGCCCTCTGGCCCCATGTTCCGTGCCACGGCCTTCAAACTGAGCTTGTGCTTGAACAGCACGTCCATGTCCTGCGTGGCCGTCACGTCACTTTGCAGGCGCACACCGGCCAACGCTTCGTAGGCGTACAAGGCATTGGTGCCGATGATGAGCACGTTCCTGCCCATGAGCCCGTGTTCGCACAGCGCACGGCACACCCCCGCGAGCACCCGGGGCGCCGCACCCACGCGGAGCGCCCGCGCCATGCGCGTTTGCTCCTGGACGCGGGCATCCAGTGATACCAGGCGGTGCTCCAGCTCACTGCGTCGCTGACGGAAGCTGGAGTGCAACGCTTCGGTTTCTTCCGACCGGGGCCCAAGGGACTTGGCCGTGCCCTTGCTATCCAGGGTGCGGTAGAGGTACTGTTTGCCCGCAATGTGCTTCCAGTGCATCCCGCCCTTGTAGGGGTGCATTTTCTCCTGAGCGTCCCGGTGCGCCCGGTAGCCCTGCTCCGCATCCACGAAGGCTTTGGCTTGGTTGGGGGACAGGTCGGAGAACATGATTTATCCTTGATTCGCAATTCTATGGAATTTTCAAGGATAAAACGTTCCCCACGTGCAAGGACGCGCCAAGGCTTGGCGAGCCTCGTGTGGTATTGACGTGGCAGGCACAAGCACAGACGTGCATGCCGGATTCCACACGAAACGATGAGAGGCCGGTGGGACGGGGTGTTTTCCCTGATATGCGGCGCATGGGATTGACGGGTCGGACAGGGGCTGCGTAGACTCGCGGCCACGGTTTCCAGTGCTGCACATTGCGCACTCGGCAACCAGCGGCAACAATGCCGCGCTACAACATGTGAGGCTATGCAGCCCCCGAACTTGCGCTACCGCGCCGGTCCGGGGGCTTTTTGTTTTTTGGAGAGCAAGATGAACCCCCTTCCGCGTGGCAAGGCTGCGCAAGGCATGCATGGCCCCATGGTGGCCTGCGTACAGATGGCGCCCCGCATCGGGCAAAAACGCGAGAATCTTGCGCGGTCGATCCGGTGCATCGAGGAGGCGGCAAGAAACGGTGCGTCCCTGGTGGTGCTTCCGGAACTGAGCAACACGGGTTACGTGTTTTCCGACCGCCAGGAGGCCCATGCGTTGGCGGAGGAACTCCCGCACGGTGAGAGCGCGCAGGCGTGGGCGGATGCAGCGCAGCGTCTTGGTGTCTGCATCGTTGCCGGGATCGCCGAGCGCGAAGCGCAGCAACTCTACAACTGCGCGATTTTCCTCGACCCCTCGGGAGTCATCGGCAAATACCGCAAGCTCCATCTCTGGAACCACGAAAGCCGCTTTTTCACGCCAGGCCAACTGTGCGTGCCGGTCTTTGATACGCCGGTGGGACGCATCTCGCTCGCCATCTGCTACGACGGGTGGTTTCCCGAGGTGTTCCGGCTGGCCGCCATACAAGGTGCCGACATCGTCTGCGTGCCGACGAACTGGGTTCCGATGCCGCAAGCGCAGGGGCTGCCGGTGATGGCCGCGATCCTCACGATGGCAGCCGCGCATTGCAACGGCCTGATGGTCGCCTGCGCCAACCGGATCGGCACGGAGCGTGGGCAAGCCTTCATTGGCCAGAGTCTGATCGTTGGCAGCGACGGATGGCCGCTGGCCGGCCCTGCGAGCCAAGACCAGGAGGAAATCCTGTACGCGGCGATCGACCTGCCGCAGATCCGGTCTGGCCGCATGTTCAACGCATTCAACCATGTGCTGCGTGACCGGCGCACGGATGTCTACGCCGCCATGCCGGGAACCGGCAAATCCAACCCTCTGTAAAGGAAATTCCATGACTTCGTTCAAATCGCATATCGTCATCGGCGCCGTCGCCGTCGCACTGGCTGCGGCGGTGCAGGCTGCGGACCCCGTCAGGATCGGCGTTGCCGTCGGCCTGTCGGGCGCCAACAGCGTTGTCGCGCCGGCTGTCGTGCAGTCATCGCAGCTTGCCGTCGAGGAGATCAACGCCGCTGGCGGCATCCTGGGGCGCAAGGTACAGCTTGAAATCGTCGACGATGCATCCGGCGCCGTCGGCGCGCAGAAAGCCTACGACACGCTGGTTTTCCAGAAGAATGTGGATGCCATCATCTCGATGGAAACCAGTGCCGCGCGCAATGCGGCGCTGCCCATCGTCGCCCGTGGCAAGAAGCCCTTCATCTACACCTCGTTCCATGAGGGCCGCTCGTGCAGTCCCTGGATGTACGTCAACGGCTGGGTACCCGAACAACAGGTTGCGCCGATGGTGGACTATTTCCGGGAAAGCAAGGGCGCCAAGACCTTCTATCTGATCGGCAACGACTATGCCTTTGGTCGTGGCATGCTCGGCTTCACCAAGAAGTACATCGAACAGCGCGGCGGCCAGGTGATCGGCGAGGAATACCTGCCCATCGACGGCACGGACTGGACGCCGATTCTCTCGAAGATCCGCTCGGCGCGTCCTGATGCGCTGCTCAGTGCCACCGCTGGCGGCGCGCCCAATGTGGCCCTGGCCAAGCAGATCAAAGGCGCCGGTTTGAGCCTGCCTTACGGCAACCTCGCGATCGATGAAGGCACTGCCAGGAACATGGGCGACGTGGCCACGGGCATCCATCTGTCCGGCTCCTATCTGAGCAGCATCGGTACGCCCGAGAACGAGAAGTTTCTTGCGGCGATGCACAAGCGCTTCGGCAACGACTTGAAGGTGCCGAACGAGCTGTCCGAGCCGCAATACGAAGCCTTCTTCCTGTACAAGGCCGCGGTCGAAAAAGCCGGCTCCACCGACCCCGCGCAGGTCATCAGGGCGCTCGGCCAAGTGTCCTTTCTGGGGCCGCGTGGTGAGGTCCGCATGGACAAGAGCCGCCACACCACGTTGGCGATGCGCCTGGGTCAAATCCAGGCCGATGGATCGGTCAAGATTTTGCAGACTTTCCCCGGTGTCGATCCCGGAGCGCAGTGCCCGAACATCAAGTAAGGGCTCGCAACACGCTGGCCGATGGACGTGAATGGAGACCGTGATGGTTCTGGCCTTGGACGTTCTCACTACGGCGGCCGTGCTGTTCATCGTGACCGCGGGGCTGATGATGATCTTCGGCGTGATGAAGATCGTCAACTTTGCGCACGGCGCACTGCTGACGCTGGGCGGCTACGCGAGCTTCGTGGTCACGCAACAAAAGTGCGATCCCTGGCTCAGCCTGCCTCTTGCATTGGCCGTCGGTGTTGCTGTCGGCATGTGCGTCGAACAGGTGATCGTGCGCCCGCTGTACCAGCGCCCGCTGGACGCGATTCTCGCCACCTGGGGGCTGGCAATCGTCATCAGTCAGAGCATCGTGATGGTGTTCGGCAGGCAGGCACAGTTCGTCGCAACACCGTTGCAGGGGGTTTTTTTCTCCGTCGCTGGCACGGACTACTCCGCCTATCGGCTGCTGCTGATCCCGGTCGCGCTGCTTGTGTGCGCGCTGCTGACGGCGCTGCTGTCGGGAACGCGCTTTGGCGTGAAGACCCGTGCGGTGATCATGAACGAGGACCTCGCGCGCGGGCTCGGTATTCATTCCGACCGGATCCGCTTCCTGACCTTCAGTTTGGGCGCTGCACTCGGATCCCTGGCCGGCGCGCTGCTCACACCGCTGTCCAGCGTTGATCCCGACATGGGGCTGCCCTATCTGATCAATGCCTTCATGCTGGTCATGGTGTCCGGTCATTCGATGCCCGGTTTGCTGATGACCTGCCTGGCATTTGGCGCCTGCCAGGTACTGGTCAGCACTTTCATCAATCCGGTCCTGGGGGGACTGACCATCCCCGTGCTGGCCGCGCTCACGCTGCGCGTCCGTCCGAAGGGGTTCTCTCTTGGCTAAAGCCCATGCACCGGGAGTGCTGGTGGCCGTTGGGCTGGCGGGCCTGCTGGTCGTCGCCGGCCCGGCGCTGTTTGGCACCTATCTGCTGAACGTGCTGATCCAGGCCTTCTTCTTTGCCATGGTCGCGGTGACTGTGGACATTCTCTGGGGCTACACGGGCTATCTGACATTCGGGCAGTCCGCCTTCTTTGGTATCGGTGCCTACGCGGCCGGCCTGGTCTTCACGCATGGCGGGTCTTCTCCGGGCCATGTGGTGCTGGCCTTGTCGGCTGCGGTCGCCGCAGCCGCTGCCGTCGCAGCGCTGCTCGGCTGGCTGTCGTTCTATCGGGGTGCCTCACCGTTCTTTGCGACCGTGATGTCGCTGGTGCTGCCGATCGTGCTCAGTCAGTTCATCCTGTCCGGCGGCGCATGGACCGGATCGAGTTCGGGACTGACGGGCACCCCTTTCAAGGTGT
>NZ_AFAL01000065.1 GCF_000193225.1 Verminephrobacter aporrectodeae subsp. tuberculatae At4
CTGCAAGCGCTGGCCATCGACTATTGGTACGAGGTGGATTTCAACTGGGGGCAAAACGCCCACGCCTACTACACCGAGGATGCGGTGTTCACGACCAGCCAGAAATCGCGCACCGGCCGCGCCATGATCGCCGACTTCTACCGCACGCGGCAGGCGCGCGGTGCGCGCACCTCGCTGCACGTGGTGCAGAACTTCCGCGCGCAGCCGAGCGCGCCGGATCGCGCGCAATGCAACTACCTGATGAGCCTGTTCGCCGCGGACGGCGCGGGCGTGCTGGCCTCCAGGCCCGCGATCATGATCGCCGACGTGCGCGAGACGGTCGTGCGGCAAGCCGATGGCGGCTGGCTCTATGCGCTGCGCACGCTGCGGCCGCTGTTTCGCGACGACACACCGACAACGGGATGATCTGGAACATCGCCCCCGGAAAACTTCCATGAGAGACGCCCCATGTTGTTCATAGACCCCGAAAACACCCCCGACTTCAAGCGCAGTCTGTTGAACGCCATCGTCGCGCCGCGGCCGATCGGCTGGATCAGCACCGTGGACCCCGAGGGCCGGGCGAACCTGGCTCCGTTCTCGCATTTCAACCTGGTATCGACGGCGCCGCCGGTGCTGATCTTTTCCTGCAACGCGCCGGCCGACCGGCACGAGAAAGACAGCCTCAGGAACGTGCGCGCGAACGGCGAGTTCGTCACCAACCTCGTGACCTGGGAGCTGCGCAATTCGATGAACACCAGCTCGATCGACGCACCCTACGGCACCGACGAGTTCGCGCTCGCCGGTCTCGCGAAGGCGCCGAGCCGCAAGGTCCGGCCGCCGCGCGTCGCAGCTTCTCCGGCCAGCATGGAATGCAAGCTGCTGCGCATCGTCGAGATCGAGCCGCAGCGACCGGGCGACACGCGCAGCTGCGTGGTGTTCGGCCAGGTGGTCGGAATCCACCTCGATCCGGCCTTCGTTGACCCGGGCGGGCACTTCGATATCGCGCGCACCCTGCCGCTCACCCGACTGGGGGGCAACCAGTACGCGTCGGTCGGCCCCCTGGTGGAACTCTTGCGGCCGAGTTCGCGCCGCGATTGACGACAGCCAAGGAATGCCATGACAGACCAGACCCAAGAGACCCAAGGCACCGGGGTGCGCCGCGCCGCAGTGCACCCACTCCTGCCGGGCTCGGTGGCGCGTGGGCAGAACTTCTGGGTGCAATGGATCGCCGGCCCGGCCGCGGCCAAAGCCAGCAGCCACAGCGAGATGCTGCTGCTGTTAC
>NZ_AFAL01000064.1 GCF_000193225.1 Verminephrobacter aporrectodeae subsp. tuberculatae At4
CTTCGGCCAGGGTCCTGGCCACGTCGGCGTGGGCCAGCGCAAGTACCTCGCTGTCTGGTGTGGGGGGGGTCGGATGCGTCATGGGCTGCGAGCATAGCGGCAAGTCAGCGACCGGCGTCCCGGGCCTGACGCGACACCGACACCAGATCGTGCACGAAGCGCAGCTTGTCGATGGCCCCGGATGAGAGCGCAAACGGGTAGGCGTCGCTCTGCCCCAGGCTGCGGTTCAGGCTGTTGAGCATGAGCGTGAGCGGAACCCACTGGCGCACCATGTCCAGAAAAGCCGGGCGCGGCGCGGCAAACGGGTCCACCACCTGGTGGCGCAGCGCGGACTGGGGGGCGGGAACGGTGATTCCCACCTGGTAGCTGGCGGCCGTCTCCAGCAGATCGATCATGTGCAAATAGTGCGCCCAGGTTTCCGCCCAGTCCTCCCAGGGGTGCGCAGCGGCGTACGCGCTGACGTACTGCTCCGACCAATCGCCCGCCGCGCTGCCCTTGGCGTAGTGGGCGTCGAGCGCGGCCGCATAGTCTTGGCGCTCGTCACCGAACAGGCGGCGGAAGGCGTCGATGCACCCGCCATCGCGCACCAGCGGACTCCAGTAGAAATGACCGGACTCGTGGCGCAGATGGCCGATCAGCGTGCGGTACGGTTCGCCCAGCGCGATGCGCCGGCACGCGCGCTCGCCATCGTCCGCTTCGGACACATTCAGCGTGATGGTTCCGTTGTTGTGCCCCGTCAGGATGGCGGGCCCCCCCGGAAGGTCCGCCAGAAATTCAAACACCGGGCCCGAGCGCCCCGGCGCAGGCTCCAGCCCCAGGCAGGCCAGGGTGTAGAACAACTGGCGCTTGGCCGCCTCGATCTGCTTGCAGCGGCCCAGGTTGGCTGCATCCGAGAGGTCCGGCAGCACGCGGGTCTGGCGGCAGGACGCGCACAGGACCGCAGGGTCGTCGGCAGGAACGGCAAAGTTGCAGGCTTGTTCGGTCTGGTTGCAGCACATACGGTACCGGCGCCCGCCGTCCGGGAGAGCGCCGCCCCCGCCCAGGCGTCGCCACAGGCCCGGACCGTCCCGGAACGCCGGCGCCAGAGCCGCCATGGTCAGCGCATCCGGCAGAAACGCCAGCGCGCTGCCGCAGTGCAGGCACTGCACGCTGTCAAAGAAAACCAGGTGGGCGCAATGCCCGCAATTGAATACCCGCATGCCGTAGAGCTTAAGGCAAGGCCAAGCCGGAATCACGCGGGCTCCCATGCGCGCTGGTGGCAAGCGTTGGCGCGGGGGGCAGCAGCACGTCGAAACTGCGCAGTCAGTCCCCGGGACAGTGCGGAGCCTGCCCCCGTTCCAACTCCGTTGCGCGCTGCACGGTGTCGGGGTGGCTGTTCAGCAGGGACCAGACCGGGTGCGCTGCAGATTCCTGTCCGGCCCTGCGTTTGGTTTTGTGCGCGCCGGACGGAGGCGAGGCACCCGTGCTGACCGGATCCTCGTCCTCCTCGTCGTCATCGTCATCGTCCTGCGCAATGGCCAGCAGCAATTGGGCCATGGGCCTCGTCGGCAAGGCCGCTTGGCCCATCAGGGCGATGGCGTAGCAGTCGGCCTCGCGTTCATGGCTGCGGCTGTAGGCCAGTCCGGTGAGCAGTGATGCGCTGGTCGAGAGCACGCCGGAAACATCGCCCAGCGCCAGCTCCATTCCCATGTAGAGCACGCCCTGTTGCACCAGCATGCGGGTGGTGTGGCGCTGCACTGCATGGCCGATCTCGTGGGCCAACACGCCGAGCAGCGCGTTGTCGTCCAGACCATGGGTGGCTGCGACCCGGACCATGTCGTCGGTCATCAGCACCTTGCCGCCAGGCAAGGCGAATGCGTTTGCGCCCAGGCCGGAGCGAAACTCCAACGCCAGCTGCGGTCGGTATCCGGGGTAGCGCTGCGGGCCGGACAGGCTGTGCTGCACCAGTGCATCGAAGCGCGAGCGCAGCTGCGCCTGCCGCTCCTGCGGGAGCTTGCTGGCTTTGAGCAGGTCGTGATCGAGCTGCTGCAGGACGTTTTCGGCCACGCGCTGCTCCCAGGCCAAGGGCACGAAACGCGTGATCTGCGTAGCCGCCCAGGGCGTGCCGTAACGGTAGAACAGCGCCAGGCCAATGGCCACCACGGCGGCCACGCCCAGCAACCAGCGCCAGCGGGTTTGCATGCGCTGCACGATGTCGGGGCGCTGGCCGCAGGCAGCCAACGCAGCACGCCATTGGCTGACCGCATCGATCTCCAGGCTGCCCCGCTCGCGCAGGTCGACCACCACGCACTGTGGCGGGCGGCGCTCGTCCCAGACTTCGGGCCAACCGACCTCGGCAAAGCCCAGGACGCTCGGCGCAGCGTCTGCCGGTGACAGCGGATGCAGCACCAGCGCAGGCCCCCGGGGCGTGGCCTGCAGGCCCACCTGCACCGGCCGGGCCTGGCTGCTCAGGCCGTCAAACCAACGCCCTGGCAGCAGGGCCCCGGTAAGGGATTCGGCAGCGGGGGGATGCATCAGCCAAACAGCTCCAGGCCCGCCGCGTCGGCGAGCGCATCGCCAAGACCGCCTGGCTGCTGGCGCAGCATCGCGTCGGCCACCTGTTCCACGTGGCCCTGGACGTGCATGCTCACCGATTCCAGCTTCATGCGGTATTCGCTGACGCGCGCAAACGGGCGGTAGAACCCCAGCGTGAGCAGGGTCAGCAGGGTGTTTTTGATGCGCAGCAGGATGTAGCGGACCATGGACAGCCGGCATTGGAAGCGCGCCACCCGGCCCAAGCCGATGTTGTTCCACATGATCTGGAACATGCGTGCATCCCGGTACGCGCGCGCCGGTACCGTTGCCAGAATCACTGCCAGGATGCTGATCCCGACGAAGAGCATCGTGGCCGCCGCGGACCACCCGGGGGAAAGCGATTCGAGCGAACGGGGCCATTCCATCGTCTTCGCCCGCTCCGAGAACAATGCAAGCGATACGAGCAATACGAGGAGGCTCACCAAGCCCAGCACGAGCATTGCCGCTGCGACCAACCAGACTTTCGCGAAGTCCATGTACCCCAGCTTCCAGCGACCGCGCTCAGCGCCCAACTGGGCCCTGAGCACCAGCAGGCGCTTGTAGTTGTAGTCGGTGCCGGTGTAGCACAGCGCCGCCACCACCAGCACCAGCACCAGACCCAGACCCAGACCCAGCAGCCCCCTTATGGCAGACGTCGAGGTAATGTTGGTCTCGGACAGATCGGGCGACAGCACCAGCAGGCCCGCGACCACGCTCCAGCACACCAAGGGCAGCACAAACAAGGGCCAGCTGGCAAGATAGACCTCGCGCCAACTGGCGACAAATTGCCAGCGCAGGCCGCGCCAGCGTGTGGCGTTCAGCCGAAAGCGCATGGCATTGCGCCAGAAAAAGGGCGCCAGCACCGCACCCGCCAGAAAAAACAGCAGCACAGCCAAGGCCTGCCCGGTGCTCGATGCAATGCTGTAGGTCAGGTAGAGCAGGATCAGCAGCACAAAGCCGAGCACCATCTTGCGCAACGACCCGGTGAATTCCAGGGGGCTACCGGCCACCAGGGTGTGGTTGTAGAAATACTGCGCCGTGCGGCGCCGGGCCCAGGGCGTGTAGATGCCCAGCGTCATGCACTGCAATAACAGGTTGACGATCCACACCCGGAAATACCCACCCCCGCTGCCAATGAACTCCAGCGAATAGGTGTCAATGTCCTGTGGCGGAAAACTTCGCAGCGGCTGCGCCGCGTCGTCGGATGGATTCTGGTTCATGGGCCTCTCCCCCTCCCTTGGGGCCGCGCAGTGTAACAGCGGCATGCGGCCAGAAAATTTTTTCCGCCGCGCGGGCGCGCATCCGGCAGGCCAGCGCTGCGGGCGAGCCGTACCAGGGAAGCGCACCGCCCCGCTCAGGGGCCGCTTGCAGGGCGGAGCCGACGCGCTGCTTGCCGGCGGCCGCAGCGGGCCCAGCCCGGAGGCTCATGCGGCGCATTGAAACGCGCCGTAGCGGTCATTCCCAGCCTGTCCGCGACCCAGCGCAAATACGCCGGCTGCGAATCGGGCAGCACCAGGGGTGGACGCAGGCCCTGCTTATTGCACCAATCGCCCCTCAAGGTGAACCGTCGTGATCGTCGCCAGCGCGTTCGTCCAGCAATGGATCTGGCTTGCATCCAATCACGACTTCAAGGTAAGTACCCAGCGACCGAGCAATACCCTCGGCCACCATTTGAGTAATATCTTCGTAATCCCTTGTTGCGCACGCCTTATCCAATGCGTTGTAATACGCGAGGCGATCTTCTTTTCTGATGATGACCGGAGGGAATCCCTCGCGCATCAACTCGAAGTTGAGCAGGAGCCTTCCCGTCCTCCCATTCCCGTCGAGGAATGGATGAATTCCTACGAATCTCGTATGCAGCTGGGCGGCTCGCTCAATGGGGTGAAGTGATTGGCCGTCCGCGCCGTACCATGCCATGAGGTCGGCCATCACTTCCGGCAATCGGACATGATCGGGCGGGATCGTGCTGGATCCAGTAATGACAACATTTTCCCGGCGATAGCGGCCCGCCTCGTTTGAGGCTATGTTTCGCAGAACAAGCTGGTGGATGTTTCTGATGTTCCATTCATTGATGTCCGCAGATTTTCCAACCAAGTCCTCCACGAATTGAATTGCCTCTTGGTGGTTGATTGCCTCGAAGTGCTCACGAAGGGTTTTGCCTCCAACCGTAATGCCTTCAAGAACCACCTTCGTTTCGCGAAGCGTGAGAGTATTTCCCTCGATGGCGTTGGAGTGATATGTCCATTCCAATGCGAGCTTCTCACGAAGCGAAGCCGCCGTGACCGCTGGAAGCGGTCGGCAGTCATCCAGTTCTGCCTTGCGCTGATCGAGGGCGCTGAAAATATCATGCAATTCCATCATGCGCTCCTGGAAAAACCGGGACATATCCTGCTGCTTGAATGAAACGCCAAACGTCATCCTTGTAAGCATGGGTGACGACCATATCGGGCTCGGCCACTTGGCACAGGGTATGACCCTTGTGGCCCTTGTGCCCCCCGACCGGCCGTTGCCCGGCTTTGCGCAATGACTTGGGTTGGGGCTTGTTGAGCCCATCGCTCGAGGGTGGCTTGCTGGAGTTGCGGCTGTCCAGATTGAGCCGCGCTTGCAGTTCGTTGATCTGCACCATCGCCCATAGATCCAGAACCAGTGCATCCCTCCGGGTCGAACCAAGTGTGCTGAGGTCGGGTAGCTGTTGCATCAAGTTGCGGATTATGGCTTACGGCGAGGGGGCTGAGTAGTTACAAGAACTTCAGCTTCAAAAGCGTGGGTATTCAGGCGCAGGGACGCACCACCATTCTCAAAATCAATTACCGCAACACCCGGCAAATCCTGGAAACCGCCTACCGCATGGCCGGCCACTTGCTCACCGCCGAAGACTGCGACGACGACGGCATCCCGTTGGTCAAACCCGTCAGTTGCGGCCGCGACGGCCCCGAGCCCCTGATCATCGATCTGCCCACCCTGCCCGGGCAGGCCGCGCGCATTGCCCAGTCGCTCGAAGACGCACATGCGGACGGCTTTGCCTGGGGGGATATGGCTGTTTTGTGCCGCGACATCGATACCTGCGCGTTGTGCGCCCAAGCGCTGGCCCGGCGCAAGCTGCCGCTGGAAAACCGCCGGCGCCCGGGTGACTACCACCCGCTGGCCGACACCATCAAGGTGCTGACCATACAGGCCAGCAAGGGGCTGGAGTTTCCGGTGGTGGCGATCCCGGGAATCGAGCGCCTCACGGGTCCGGACTGCGCCACGCCGGAGGATGCGGCCCAACAGGCGCGGGTCTTGTATGTCGCGCTCACCCGGGCAACGCACAGGCTGGTATTGGGGGTGGGGGTGGGGTCGGAGCGCGGCTGAAGGCCATGCAGGGCCGGCGCAGTGTCCCGGAAAGGACTTCCTATAATTCGGGCACTCTCCGTGCCCCCACATCTTGACCCACCATACCGCCCCCGCAGCATTTCCTCTCCAGCTCGTTGCGCAAGACATGCACGAGGTCGACGAGATCATCGGTCGGCGCCTGGCATCGAGCGTGCCGCTGGTGGCCCGGATATCGCAGCACATCATCGCCGCAGGCGGCAAGCGCCTGCGGCCGGCTCTGCTGCTCATGGTCTGCGGCGCGCTTGGTTATGGGGGTCCGCACCGCTGCAGCCTGGCGGCCGTGGTCGAGTTGATCCACACCGCCACCCTGCTGCACGACGATGTCGTGGACGCGTCCACATTGCGGCGCGGCCGACCCACGGCGAACGAGACCTTTGGCAATCCGGCCAGCGTGCTGGTCGGCGACTTCCTGCACACGCGGTCCTTCCAGATGATGGTCGAGGCGGGAAGCATGCGCATCATGGAAATCCTCTCCGAGGCCACGAACGTGATTGCCGAAGGCGAGGTGCTCCAGCTGATGAGCATGCACGATGCGTCGCTCGACGAAGCGGGCTACCTGCGCGTCATCCGCTCCAAGACCGCGAAACTCTTTGAAGCCAGCGCCCGCCTCGGGGCCGTGCTGGCGCAAAGCGGACCCGAAATCGAAGACGCCTGCGCGGCGTATGGACAGGCCTTGGGCACCGCCTTCCAGATCATCGACGACGTTCTGGACTACGACGGCGATACCGCGGAGATGGGCAAGAATTTGGGCGACGATCTGCGCGAGGGCAAATCCACGCTCCCGTTGATCGCCGCCATGGAGCGGGGCTCAGCGGACCAGGCGCTGATCGTGCGGCAGGCGATTGAACAAGGCTCGACGGAGCGCTTGGCGGAGATCGTGGGAATCGTCCGGACCACGGGCGCGCTCGAGGTCACGCGCGCGGCAGCCTTCTCCGAGGCCCGCAGGGCCATGGCCGCTGCGGAGCAACTGCCGCCGAATGCCCATTCCAAGGCTCTGCTAGAATTGGCCGCGCAGTTGCTGACGCGACGCACGTGACGCCCCCGGGCGAATGCGGGCCTCACACATCAGCGTTTTCGGGGTGTAGCTTAGCCTGGTAGAGCGCTACGTTCGGGACGTAGAGGCCGGAGGTTCGAATCCTCTCACCCCGACCAAATTTCCTTGTAATTTCCAAGGACTTGCAGAAGCTGCGGACTCCGCAGCTTTCGTGTTTTCGGGGGATTCTGTTCCAAACCAACAGGGTCAGCTGGCACAGACACCCCGGAAAATAAACGGCGGCGCTCCGGGAATCTCATCATCAACTGAAGATTCCGATAGCAGACCAGCACCAACCACAGCCGCTTGCCGAGTCATCGGCAAGCCCGCCAGCAGGCCAAACTTCGGGCATTGAACGCGGGTGCATGAACTGCCCTGCCTTGCTGCCGAGTCCAGCGCGGAGATGCCGCAACCGGACTTGGCATATATGTTGCTCCAAGTGCTTGCTCACTCCACAATCGGCTCGAATGATTTAGTATCAGCTCAGAAATCGAGCCGATAAGGCCAAATTGGCTCGGATCCGATAGAATCAGCTCAGTCTATCGAGCCGATTCATGCCATACGAAGACCGTCTGACATCCGATGCAATGCTGCGAGCCATCGCCATCCTGGCGTCTGCGGGGCAGGAACTGGTCTCCTCAACCCAGCTGGTCGAAGTCACCCGCTCAAGCCTGCCTGCCGTCAAGCGCATGCTGTCCAAGCTGGTGGAGGAAGGGCGAGTCGAGGTCACCGGCAAAGCTCGCGCGACTCGGTATCGACTGCTGGTAGCGGCCGCACCTGTTCCGACTGCCACCCCTGCCACTGCGCCACCTGCCAAGGCAGCTGCAAGCCGCGCGGGGCCGACTTGGCGCACTGCGAGCTTGGAGCTCAGGCAGCAGCTGACATTGCCGCTGGCGGCGCGCGTGCCGGTCACGTACCGGCGTGAATTCGTTGACAGCTACCAGCCCAACGAGACCTTCCTGCTGCCGCAAGAACTCGCCGAAGAATTGGCTGAGCTCGGTCGCCTTCCGGGGCAGCTGCCAGCGGGCACCTACGCCCGCAAGGTTCTCGAGCAACTGCTCATCGACCTGTCGTGGTCGTCATCCCATCTCGAGGGCAACCGCTACACGTTGTTGGACACCGAGGAGCTCTTCAAGAGCGGCGCGGCGGCCACGGACAGTGATGCGGTCATGCTGCTCAATCACAAGGCAGCCATCGAATTTCTTGTGGATGCCGTTCCGACCCAAGGCCTCATCTCCGGACTTGTTCGCAACCTGCACGCAGTGCTGATGCAGGACCTGCTCGCGGAGGTCGGAGCACTTGGTGCCATCCGCGAAAAGGTGGTCAACATCAGCGGCACCACCTACGTCCCAACCCAGGTTCCGGCGGTGCTGCAGGAGATGTTCGAACGCATCATCTCGACGGCCCAGCACATCAAGAACCCGATGGAGGCAGCATTCTTCCTCTGGGTCAACCTCGCGTATCTGCAACCCTTCGAGGATGGCAACAAGCGGGTGAGTCGGCTCGCGGCCAACGTCCCGCTGATGCTCTACAACCAGGCTCCGCTGTCGTTCCTTGATGTCGACCGCGAGGACTACGCGCTGGCCATGATGGGTGTCTATGAGTGCTGCGACGTCTCCATGGCTGTGGACCTTTTCGATTGGACGTATCGGCGGTCCCAGGCCAAGTACAAAGTTGTGCTGGAGTCCATGGGCTCGCCGGACCCCTTCCGCGTCCACTACAGGCAAGCGCTGAACGAAGCAGTGGGTTTGGTAGTTCGAAGCCGCAGGCCTGTAGCACAAGCGCTGGCCGGCTTGGGTCTGCCCGCCGACGATGCAACGAAGTTCGAGCAGTTGCTTGCCCAGGAACTGAAAGCGCTCGCTATCTTCAACTGCGCTCGCTACCGGTTGGGCATCAAGGAAACGCAGGCCTGGATTGATGAAGGTCGACCTCAGGGGTAACCGTTCCCTGGTCACAAATCTTTCGTTCAAGGTAACTGCCCAGTCCAATAGCCAACGCGGTCGCATCCAGCAGAGCAAGGCCGCCAACCTGATCGGTCGGCTACGCGATTACAGCGATGACGTTTGGCGTTTCATGACGGACCCGAGCTGGTGCCTGTAAGGCAGGCCCTCCATATCGCCCCGCACCTGGATCGCCTGCGCGCCGATCCAGTTCGCACGCTCCAGCGCTGCGGGCCAGGCGAGGCCCTCCAGTTGGGCGCTGATGAGCCCGGCGGCAAAGCCGTCCCCTGCGCCCACCGTGTCCACCACCTGGGGGACTTTGACGCCGGCCACGTGGCCGGCCTCGCCCGCGCGCGTTGCGTAGTACGCGCCTTCGGCGCCGAGCTTGATCACGACCACCTGCGCGCCCTGGCCCAGGTAGTACGCGGCAATGTCTTCGGGGCTGTCGCGCCCGGTCAGCAAGCGCCCCTCGGCAATGCCCGGCATGACCCAGCTGGCCGTGCGCGCCAGGCGGTTGATTCCGGCGATCATCTGCGCCTGCGAGGCCCACAGGCTGGGGCGCAGGTTCGGGTCGAAGGACACGCTGCGCCCGGCCGCACGCGCGCGCTGCATGCTGTGTTCGCAATACTCGAAGGTGTTCGGCGCGAGCGCGGCAAAGATTCCGGTCGCATGCAGGTGGCGCGCCGAGAGCAGGTAGGACTCGTCGAGCTGCGCGACCTGCATGGCGCTGGCCGCCGACCCCTTGCGGTAGTACTCGACCTGGGGGTCCGCGCCATCCGGGCTCAGGGTCTTGAGCATGAATCCGGTGGGCCGCGCGGGGTCGATCACGAGCTGCGAGCAGTCCACGCCCTCGCCGGCCACCGTGCGCTGCACGAAGTCGCCAAAGGAGTCGGCGCCGAGCCGGCTGATCCAGCCGACGCGCAGGCCGAGGCGGGACAGGCCAATCGCGACGTTCGTCTCGGCGCCCGCGAGCCGTTTGGTGAAGTGCTGTACCTCGGCCAGCGGGGCGGGCTGCTCGGCGGCGAACAGCGCCATCGATTCGCCGAGCGTGACCACGTCGAGTGGGGGGAGCTTGGTGTTCATTCCAGGGTCTCCAGCGTGCGCACGACGCCGTGCCCGCGCAGGGCGTGCAGCTGCGCGGCGACGGCGTGTACAAAGGCTTGGTTGTGCTGCAGGTCGCTGCCGAACACCGGCGCCAGGCCGGCGAACGCCTGCACCCAGTCCCGCGCGG
>NZ_AFAL01000063.1 GCF_000193225.1 Verminephrobacter aporrectodeae subsp. tuberculatae At4
GCCAACACCCAACTCAACGAATGCCGCCTGACCGACGCCCGGACCGAACTGCGCCACCAGGCGCACAACGGCAAGCCCTTGCAGGCAGACGCGCATTGCCTGGCCTTTGCCGACCCGGAATTCATGTCCCGCCGCGAGACGCGCGGCATCCGCTTTCAGTTGGAGATGCTCAAGCCCGATCTGGGGCAGGCCGAGCAGGGAATCGAAAACACGGTGGTGGTGTACGGCAGCGCCCGCTTTGTCGCGCCCGACGAGGCGGCGGCCCAGCTCGCAGAGGCCGAGGCCAGCGGCGACGCGCTGCGCGTGCAGCGCGCGCGCCAGGCGCTGCGCAACGCCGGCTACTACGACCAGGCACGCCAGTTCGCCCGGCTGGTCGCCGATTACAGCGAGCGCCAGCGCCCTGCCGACCGCCTCTATATCTGCACCGGCGGAGGCCCGGGAATCATGGAGGCCGCGAACCGCGGGGCGCACGATGCCGGCGCGCTGAACGTGGGCCTGAATATCGTGCTGCCGCATGAGCAAATCGACAATCGCTTCATCTCGCCGTCGCTGAGCTTCAAGTTCCACTACTTTGCGCTGCGCAAAATGCATTTCATGATGCGCGCCAAGGCGCTGGTGGCGTTCCCCGGCGGCTTTGGCACGCTCGACGAATTGTTCGAAGTGCTCACCCTGGTGCAGACCCGCAAGGCCAAACCCGTCCCCATCGTCCTGTTTGGCTCCGACTACTGGAAGCGACTGATCCATTTCGACGTGATGGTCGAAGAGGGCACGATCTGCGCGCAAGATCTGGACCTGTTTCACTACACCGACGATCCCCGGCAGGCCTGGGATCTGATCCGGACGTTTTATCGTTTGTAAAAGCGGCCGCAGCGCGCTGGTCATGGAGCAGCGCGCGGACGGCATGGTTGGCACGCTGGTGTATGCGACGGCGCTGTACGAGCGCGGCACCGTGGAACGTTTTCTGGACAACTACCTCGCCGTGCTGTGCGAGATGACGATACAAGGAGCTTCCCTATGAGCGTTCTTCCCCGCGAGCTGCGCGTCACCCTGGTGTGCAGGACGCTGCCGGCGGTCAACGAGCCCGTGACCGTGGGCATCCAGGACAAGAACCAGGACGTGCACGAGGGCGCGCGCAAGCGCGACGGGCCGGTCGAGTTCAAGTGCGAGGTCCAGGCGCGCGACGCAGGTGGCGGCAAGCTTGATTTCGCGGGGCCGTTCGTGCACGGCAAGCCGGGCGCGCGCTTTCTCTACCTGAGCTGGAAACGCTCCGATTCTTCCGACGTGCTCTGGCTCCAGCGCGTTAAGGT
>NZ_AFAL01000062.1 GCF_000193225.1 Verminephrobacter aporrectodeae subsp. tuberculatae At4
CCGCACAGCCCGCAGCCGCTGCGCCCGGCGAGATTGCGCCGCCGCTCCTTCAGGCGCACGAAGCAGGCGCTGGCCACGTCGATGCGCACGGTGATGCCATGCGGGCCCGCAACGACGTCGATGCCGCGGATGTCCGAGGCCCGGTCCACGATGTCCTCGGTCAGCGAGAAGCCCAGGCCGAAGTCTTCGAGATCCGCCGGCGTCGCCAGCATCACGGCGTGGGACACGCCGTTGTACTCCAGGGCCACGGGCACTTCCTCGGCCACGCAGTCCTGCGTGGCGATGGCGCGGCCGCCGCGCAGGCGGTCAACTGCCACGGGGCGTGAGCCCGCGCTCCTGCGCAGTGGAAGATCCATGGGCTTCATTCGCTGGCGACCGGAGCATCGGCCCGCGTGCCGGCCTGCAACAGGCTCTGCTGCCGGGCATGGAAGCGCGCATACGATTGCTGCCACGCGGAGGGCTGCGCCACGGGCATGACTTGCACCGCCGTCACCTTGTATTCGGGGCAGTTGGTTGCCCAGTCCGAACTGTCCGTGGTGATGACGTTGGCGCCCGACTCGGGGAAATGAAAAGTGGTGTAGACGACGCCAGGCTGTATGCGTTCGGTGACGGTCGCGCGCAGCACCGTCTCGCCGGCACGGCTCTGCACGCCGACCCAGTCGCCTTCGCGGATTCCGCGATCCTGCGCATCGTGCGGGTGGATCTCCAGCCGGTCTTCGTCGTGCCAGAGATTGTTCGGCGTGCGCCGCGTCTGCGCGCCCACGTTGTACTGGCTCAGGATGCGGCCGGTGGTCAGCAGCAAGGGATGGCGCGCAGTCGGCTTCTCGTCGCTGGCCACGTACTTCGTGATGAGGAAGCGGCCCTTGCCGCGCACGAACTTCCCGACGTGCATGATCGGCGTTCCGAGTGCATCGGTGTCGTCGTTGCACGGCCATTGCAGGCTGCCGTGCCGTTCGAGCTTCTCGTAGTTCACGCCCGCGAAGGTCGGCGTGAGTGCGGCAATCTCGGCCATGATCTCGCCGGGATGCCGGTAGTGCATCGGGTAGCCCAGCGCGTTCGAGAGCATCTGGGTGATTTCCCAATCCGCATGGCCGGCCAGAGGCGGCATCACCTTGCGCACGCGCGCGATGCGCCGCTCCGCGTTGGTGAAGGTACCGTCCTTCTCCAGGAACGAGGAGCCGGGCAGGAACACGTGCGCGTATTGGGCGGTTTCGTTGAGAAAAAGGTCCTGCACCACGACGCACTCCATGGCGCGCATGGCCTCGGCCACGTGCTGGGTGTTCGGGTCCGATTGCACGATGTCCTCGCCCTCGCAATACAGGCCCTTGAAGCTGCCCGAGAGCGCGGCGTCGAGCATGTTCGGGATGCGCAGGCCGGGTTCGGGGCTGAGTTCCACGTTCCACGCGGCCTCGAACTGCGCGCGCACCGTGCTGTCGCAGACATGCCGGTAGCCCGGCAGCTCGTGCGGGAACGATCCCATGTCGCAGGCTCCCTGCACGTTGTTTTGCCCCCGCAAGGGATTCACGCCCACGCCCTCGCGCCCCACGTTGCCGGTGCACATGGCGAGGTTGGCGATGCCCATGACCATGGTCGATCCCTGCGCGTGTTCCGTCACGCCCAGGCCGTAGTAGATCGCAGCGTTCGGCCGCCGCGTGCCGACGCGGCCCTCGGCATTGCCCGTGGCGTACAGCCGGGCTGCCTGGCGCAGCGTGGCCGCGGGAACGCCGCACACGGCCTGCATGGCCTCGGGGGAATTCTCCGCGCGCGCGACGAACTCCTTCCACGCGCGGTACGACGGCTGGTCGCAGCGCTCGGCGACGTAGTCCTCGGCGCACAGTCCCTCGGTGACGAGGACGTGGGCCAGCGCCGAAATCACGGCCACGTTCGTTCCGGGCCTGAGCTGCAAATGGTATTCGGCGCGGACGTGCGGCGCTTTCACGAGATCGATCTGGCGCGGGTCCACGACGATGAGCCGGGCGCCCTGGCGCAGGCGCTTTTTCATGCGCGAAGCGAACACCGGATGCGCGGCCGCAGGGTTCGCGCCGATGACCATGATGACGTCGGCTTGCTCCACGGACTTGAAGGTCTGTGTCCCGGCCGAGGTGCCAAACGCCTGGCCCAGCCCGTAGCCCGTGGGCGAATGGCAGACGCGCGCGCAGGTGTCGACGTTGTTGCTGCCAAAGGCCGCGCGCACCAGCTTTTGCACGAGGTAGGTTTCCTCGTTCGTGCAGCGCGAGGAGGTGATGCCACCGATCGCCTCCCGCCCATGCTGGCTCTGGATGCGCCGGAACTCCGAGGCCGCATGCGCGATGGCCTCCTCCCAGCCGACTTCGCGCCACGGGTCGTCGATGCTCTTGCGCACCATGGGCCGGGTGATGCGGTCCTTGTGCGTGGCGTAGCCCCAGGCAAAGCGGCCCTTCACGCAGGAGTGGCCCTCGTTCGCCTTGCCGTCCTTCCAGGGCACCATGCGCACCACCTCGCTGCCCTTCATTTCGGCCCGGAAGCTGCACCCTACGCCGCAGTACGCGCAGGTGGTGAGCGTGTGGTGTTCCGGCTGGCCGAGCGCGATCACGGACTTTTCCTGCAGCGTGGCCGTAGGACAGGCCTGCACGCAGGCGCCGCAGCTCACGCATTCGCTGGCCATGAACGGCTGATCTTGCCCGGGCGAGACGCGCGCGGCGAAACCCCGGCCGCTGATGGTCAGCGCGAACGTCCCCTGCGTTTCCTCGCAGGCGCGCACGCACCGGCTGCAGACGATGCACTTGGAGGGGTCGTAAGTGAAGTAGGGATTCGATTCGTCCTTCTGGCCGTCCAGGTGGTTCGCGCCCTGGAAGCCATAGCGCACGGCGCGCAGGCCGGTCACGCCGGCCATGTTTTGCAGCTCGCAGTCGCCGTTGGCGCTGCAGGTCAGGCAGTCGAGCGGGTGGTCGGAGATGTATAGCTCCATGACGGACTTGCGCAGTTCCTGCAGCTTGGGCGTCTGGGTGCGCACGCGCATGCCGTGCTCCGCGGGAGTCGTGCACGAGGCCGGGTAGCCCTTGCGGCCCTCGATCTCCACCAGGCACAGACGGCACGAGCCGAAGGGCTCGATGCTGTCGGTGGCGCATAGCTTGGGCACCTGGATGCCCGCGTCAACAGCCGC
This sequence comes from Verminephrobacter aporrectodeae subsp. tuberculatae At4, assembly GCF_000193225.1. Taxonomy (GTDB): domain Bacteria; phylum Pseudomonadota; class Gammaproteobacteria; order Burkholderiales; family Burkholderiaceae_C; genus Acidovorax; species Acidovorax aporrectodeae. The sequence continues at coordinate 3,143 of NZ_AFAL01000062.1, forward strand.
GCGCATGACCGAGGTGCCCTTGGGCACGGTGACTTCGTTGCCGTCGATCTCGACGGTGACCTCCTCGCTCGACGCGCGCAGCGGCGTGCCATGGTCACGGGATTTCAGATGATCAAGCATCGGGGGGTTCCTCTTTGGGTCGCGGGCGTCATGCGGCGTCACGGCCGTCTGCGGCGAGCCCGAAGTCTTGCGGGTAGTGCTCCAGCGCGGAGAGCACGGGCAGCGGCGTCATGCTGCCCATTGCGCACAGCGAGCCGTGCAGCATGGTGTCGCACAGATCGCGCAGCAGTTGTACCTGCTGCGGCCGCGTCTGCGCGCTGGCCTGCGCGCCGGCGATGCGCTCGATCACCTCGACCCCGCGCGTGGAACCAATGCGGCACGGCGTGCATTTGCCGCAGGATTCGATGGCGCAAAACGCCATGGCGTAGCGCGCCAGGCGCGACATATCCGCCGTGTCATCGTGCACCACGATGCCCCCATGGCCGACGACGGCGCCCACGGCCGCGTAGGCTTCGTAGTCCAGCGGCAGGTCCCATTGCGCTGGCGGCACGTAGGCGCCCAGCGGCCCGCCGACCTGTATCGCCTTCACCGGCCGGCCGGACGCGGTACCGCCGCCGAATTCCTCCACCAGCGTGCGCAGCGAGACGCCGAAGGCTTTTTCGACCAGGCCGCCGCGGCGGATGTTTCCCGCGAGCTGTATCGGCAGGGTGCCGCGCGACCGACCGACGCCGTAGTCGCGGTAGAACGGCGCCCCCTTGTCAAGAATCAAGGGCACCGAGGCGAGCGTGATGACGTTGTGGATCACCGTGGGCATGCCGAACAGACCCTGCAACGCGGGCAGCGGCGGCTTCGCGCGCACGATGCCGCGGCGGCCCTCCAGGCTCTCGAGCATGGCCGTTTCCTCGCCGCACACGTAGGCGCCGGCGGCCTTGCGCAGCTGCAGGTCGAAGGCGCGCCCGCTGCCCAGCACGTCGGCGCCCACGATGCCGGCTGTGCGTGCCAGGGCAAGCGCTGCGCCGAACACCGCGAGCGCGCGGGGATATTCCGAGCGGACGTACACGAGGCCGTGCTCCGCCCCCGTGGCCAGGCCGGCGATCAGCATGCCCTCGATGAGCATGAAGGGATCGCCTTCGAGCACCAGGCGGTCGGAAAAGCTGCCCGAATCGCCTTCGTCGGCATTGCACACGACGTACTTGCGCGGGGCCTGCGCCGTGGCCACGGTGCGCCACTTGATTCCCGCGGGAAACGCCGCGCCGCCGCGACCGCGCAGGCCCGAGTCCAGCACCTGCTGCACGATCGCCGGGGCCTCGAGCGCCAGCGCGCGGCGCAGGCCGGCGAGCCCGCCGTGCGCCGCGTAGTCGGCAAGGCACAAGGGATCGGTGACGCCGACGCGCGCGAACGTCAGGCGCTCTTGTTTCCTGATCCAGGGCAGCTCCTGCGTCAGCCCCTGGCGCAACGCGTGCGCGCCGCCCTGG
>NZ_AFAL01000061.1 GCF_000193225.1 Verminephrobacter aporrectodeae subsp. tuberculatae At4
TCGCCGCTGCGGAACGCGCCGTGGCGGCGGCGAACGCGCAGATCGGCGTGCAGCACGCCGCGTATTTCCCCAGCCTCAGCCTGAACGCGTCGCTGGGCGGCTCGGGGTCCGGCGTCGCCGAACTGCTGCGGGCCCCGGGAACGCTGTGGTCGCTGGGGCTGACGCTGGCGCAGGCCCTGTTCGACGCCGGCGCGAACGCCGCGCGGCAGGAGCAGGCCCAGGCCGCGCACGGCGCGCGCGTCGCCGTCTACCGCCAGACGGTGCTCACGGCGTTCCAGAGCGTGGAAGACCAGCTCACCAGGCTGCACACCTTGCAGGAACAAGAGCCGCTGCGCCGCGAGGCGACCGCGGCCGCCGAACGCAGCGCGCAGCAGATGCTCAACCGCTACCACAGCGGCCAGCTGGGCTATACCGAGGTGGTCACGGCCCAGGCAACGGCCCTGTCCGCGCAGCGCGCGCTGCTGCAACTGCAACTCGAGCGGCAACTCGCGGTGGTGGCCTTGATACAGGCGCTGGGCGGCGGCTGGCAACTGCCCTGGCAGGAGCCGCCGGCGGCGGCAGACGCGCGCGGCGGATAATCGCGCGCTTTATTTCAAGGAGCAGGGGTGGATATCGTATTGCTGGCCAAGGCCGCCATCATGGGGGTCGTCGAGGGGCTGACCGAGTTCCTGCCCATTTCCTCCACCGGGCACCTGATACTCGCCGGGTCGCTGCTCGGTTTTGACGGCGCCAAGGCCAGGGTCTTCGACATCGCCATCCAGACGGGCGCCATCTTTGCCGTGATCCTGGTGTACGCGGACCGCATCCGCGCCACGCTGCGCGCCCTGCCCCACGAACGCCAGGCGCAGCAGTTTGCCCTGAACCTGGGAATCGGCTTTTTTCCCGCCGTGGTCCTGGGCCTGCTCTGCGGCAAGGCCATCCAGGCCCATCTGTTCACGCCGATGGTGGTCGCGAGCGCGTTCATCGCCGGGGGCTTCGTCATCCTCTGGGCCGAGCGCCGGGCGCCGGGCACCACGCGCATCCACACGCTCGACGCCATGACCGCGCTCGACGCGCTCAAGGTCGGCCTGGTGCAATGCCTGGCCATGGTTCCCGGAACCAGCCGCAGCGGCGCGACCATCATCGGGGGCATGCTGTTCGGCCTGTCGCGCCAGACAGCGACCGACTTTTCGTTCTTCCTCGCCATGCCCACGCTCATCGGCGCCGCTGTCTACAGCCTGTACCGGGAGCGCGCGCTGCTGTCCCTGGCCGACCTGCCCATGTTCCTCACCGGGCTGGTCTTTTCCTTCTTCAGCGCCTGGCTGTGCGTGCGCTGGCTGCTGCGCTACATCGCCACGCACGGCTTTACCCCGTTTGCGTACTACCGCATCGCGTTCGGGGTGCTGGTGCTGCTCACCGACTGGACGGGCTGGGTGCGCTGGGCGAATTGAGTACCGCGGACGCGGGCGCGCGTTCCGGGTAATTTCTGCAGCGACCCCTTCGTCAGCTGTCTCATATGCTGCCAGCAATCCATCGGTAGACAGGGTGCATTGGATCCAGCATGAGCTTGAAGGCAATGGCACAACAAACCACCATGAGCAGCGGGCGGATGAGCTTCGCGCCAACTCGTATGGCCAATTTGGACCCTACCTGCGCACCGATGAAGGCTCCCAACCCCATCACCACGCCGATGCGCCAATGCACCAGGCCCTGAAAGACATAGATGGAGAGCGACCCCAGAATGGACGCGAGGTTGAGCAGCTTGGTGTGGGCCGTAGCGCGCACCACGCCATAACCAAGCAGAAGAACAAATGCGATCATGAAGAACGACCCGGTTCCGGGGCCAAACGCGCCATCGTAGAAACCGATTACAACGGCTGCGGTCGCACAAAAAGCAGCCATGGAAACTCTTTGTTCGGCATCGTCGTCGGTCATCTTGGGCGACAAAGCGAAATAGAGTGCCATGGTGATCAGGAGAAATGGCAGGCCGGTCTTTACCAGTTGCTGAGGGACCGAACTGACCACCAGCGCACCCATGATGGAACCCAGGCAAGCCAAGACGGTTGCGGGCCAGATCCGCTCCCACTCGATCAAGCCAGCCCGCGCAAAGTTCTTGGTCGCAGAGATGGCGCCAAGGGTCGCTTGCAACTTGCTCGTTGCAATGGCGGAAACGGGGTCGAGACCCGCAATAACAAGTGCGGGGACAGTCACCAGCCCGCCGCCTCCCGCGATTGCGTCGAAGGCTCCCGCCAGGAATGCAACACCCGCAAGGATGCAAAGGATGAAAAGCGAATGCTCGCCTGCCAGAAAGCTGATCATGTCCATGAACCGAATAGCGGAGGCTGAATCGCCGCGCAGTATCTCGTTTAACGCTTCTGTCTCCAAGACTTGATTCCCACCCGCTGGGAATCAACGTGTTTTTCTCTCTTCGTCTTGACGACGATATCCTTGGATGGCGACCTGCAGCCCGGCGAGATTGTGGTCGCCGAGAAGATCGATCGCATCAGCCGCCTGCCTTTGGTCGAAGCGGAAAAGTTGGTGGCCTCTATTCGAGACACGGGCGCACGCCTGGCGATCCCTGGCGTGGTCGACCTGAGCGGGCTGGCGGCTGGGGCCGATGGCATAGCCAAGATCGTTTTGGAATCCGTGCAGGACCTACTGCTGCGCCTGGCCCTGCAGATGGCCCGGCGACGACTACGAAGATCGCCGCGAGCGGCAACGGCAAGGCATCGAGTTGGCGAAGAACGCCGGCCGCTACACCGGATGTCCGCTCGATCCGGGTGGGGTTGTAAGCCGGAACCCCAGAAAATTCCGTTGCCCGTCTCGACGATCAACCAGCAATCTGCCTGATCCGCTCGGCCAAGCGTCCGAACGCTTCGTTCACGTACTCCAACACCTTGGGTTCAGCGCCCTGCTTACATAGAGCACTTTTGAAGCTGTCCAGATCGGACAGCCATTTGCATGTGCTGATCGATCTTCGCTGCCAGTCGGCGGAATTCATTCATGCTCATGCTTTGCTCACTCGAAGAGCGTGGCGACCTTCGCCAGCACCTCATCCATGATCGATGCTGGCAGCGTGTCCACCTTGCGGGCATGTCTGGCGGCCAGGTCAATCACGCGCGGCTGATCGCAGCGCACGACGCCGGTGGTCTTGATGCCGGTCACGGGCACTGCGAAGCCCAGGCGGCGGGCGAACTCGCCGCCGTTGGTAATCGGCAGGATCACCGGCAGCTTGGTCGCTTCGTTGAACTCGCCGGGCGATACAACCAGAACGGGACGGCTGCCGCTTTGCTCATGCCCTGCGCTCGGGTCGAGCGACACCAGATAAATGTCGCCGCGCCTCATAGCAACTCGCCACCTACAGCGGGCGCATCGACCCATTCGCGTTCCTCTGCGGGTTGCGCCTGCGAATAGTCCGAGACAGCCAGCAACTCCGCGAGTGTGTAGCGCGGCCGTGGTCTGGGGTTGACCACCAGGCAGCCGTGATCGATGGCCAAGCCGACCGTCGCACCGACTTGCAGGTGCAGTTGTTCAAGGAACGCGGGCGGGACGGCCAACATGATCGAGCCGCCGACCTTGCGCAGATTGGTTGTATGCATGATGCACTCTCAATGAGTTAAGTTATATTGAAGTATAACTTCAATTGCCTTGGGCTGCAAGCCGTGTGTGACGGAAAACAACTGTTTTACGACGAATCTGTAACGGCCTGTCGAAGCGCTCTCTAAACGACCTTAAAATTGTGCGGAAAACCTTGTCGCCATATGCGATCATACGGAAACCTATTTTAGATGGTTATTCGGCTATGTTAGTTGGTTACATGCGCGTGTCGTCGGACTCCGACCGGCAGAGCACGGATTTGCAGCGCGACGCGCTGCTGGCCGCCGGCGTCGATGCCCGGCATTTGTTCGAGGATCGTGCTTCCGGCGCGAAAGATGATCGAACCGGCTTGGCTCGGGCGCTCGAATTCGTCCGGCCAAGCGACGTGCTGGTCGTGTGGAAGCTCGACCGGCTCGGCCGTTCGCTGTCGCACCTGCTAACCATCGTGACCTCACTCAAGGACAGGCAGGTGGCGTTCCGCTCGCTGACGGAGGGAATGGACACCACCACGGTGTCCGGCGAGTTGCTGTTCCACGTGTTCGGCGCACTCGCGCAGTACGAGCGTGCTTTGATCCAGGAGCGTGTCGTCGCGGGTTTGGCCTCTGCTCGCAAGCGCGGGCGGATCGGCGGACGGCCGCAGGCGATCACCGGCGAGAAATTGGATGCCATCGTCGCTGCGCTGGACGGCGGCATGTCCAAGGCAGCCGTATGCCGCAACTTCGGCGTAAAGCGCACCACCTTGATCGAAACACTGGCGCGAGTGGGATGGTGTGGAGCAGGAAGAGCGGCCAATGGGCAACAAGAATAAGCTGCTCGCCATCTTCTCGGATGCCGAGCAGGAAGCCCTGTACGGGCTGCCGGATTTCGACGATGCGCACGGCCTGGCGGCACATCCTGCTGAACGGGCACTACACCTTCCAGAGCGACGGAAAGATGATCGACTTGGACTCGCTCGTGGCCGGGCTGGAATTGGGATGACGGAAATTTCTGGGATTCCGGCTTACAACCCCGGGTTGGGTGCTGCTGCTCGGCGTGCCAAAGGACGGGCAATGACTCGCGCCGACGTGCACAGGCAACGGAGTAGTTGCCAAGAGTAAGGGTTTACCCTATAGTTCGCTCTGGCAACCCTGCCACCCCGGCCCCTGAGGAACGCCCAATGACCACCGCCACGCTCACCCCTTCCGCCCGTCCTTCCACCACCCGGTTTCTGACACCCATTCGCCAGCTATTGGCCCATTGGCTCAGTGCGCAATTCGCTGCATCGGCACCCCGCGCGTTGACGGCCTTTGAAGAAGCCGAACAGGTACGGGCCATGGCTGTGGGCCTGATGAACGATGATCCGGCCTTCGCCGCCGACCTGTTCGCCGCCGCCGACCGCCACGAATTCGGCGCCCAGGCCTGATTCCCCCAGGTCCAACACCTGTAACGCATCGGGGGCGATTCCCGAGCCTGCGGACACGCCGGAACCGGCGTTGCCGAGCCTGCAGCGGCGTGGGCAGAATCAGCAGCGAACAAAAAAATTACACGAAGTTGCGCTGACACCCGCACATTCGCCGATATTTACGCCAAGTTACGTGTAGACTCGGGCGGGCGCAAGGGTCGATAAAGTCCCTCAGGAGACATCCGCCCAAACGCGCATCGTGCACTGCAGCTCTGGCGCAGACCCACTTCAGAGCGTGATCACGCCGGGCTCCGGTGCATCCGATTCATTCACCAACTTATTGAAAGGACATGGGTCAATCTGGAAGGCCAGCGGGTTCTGCCTGCCATCCGGGATGCATCCATAAAACATCTATGTCAGAAATACCAGCGGAGTCTGCAGAAATGTCCATTGGAAAAGGCGTTGCCATTTATGCAGGTGCCTTGCTCGGGTTCATTATCCTGATCGTGCTCACAGTAACGGTTTCTTGGTTTCCTGGCTTTGTTCTGTTCTTCGCCTATTTTGTCTTTGGCTTCATACTGAACCGCATTGTGCTGCGCAGCCTGATTGAATGGCATGCGGTGTACAACACGCTCGGCAACGTTTCCAGCAGCAAACTGAGCGCTTTTCTTTTCTGGCCCTTCTCCTACCCTGCGTTGTTCTTCCGGTTGGGGGTGGTAAAGCACTTGTAAGAGCGCAGTCCGATCGGCTGCGCAATGCCGCGGCTGCATCAACCCAAGCCAAGTCCTCTGTGAGCAGCATGTGCACCCCGCATATGAAAGCATGGCGGCCTTGCAGGATGCTCGTAGACCTGCCATTCGATACACCCTGTGTGGATGGCGATGTCTGCCGTCGCCAGCGTGCTCTCTGCGCCGCTGTTCAGAGAGGCGGTGCGCAGGATCGGAAATCGGGCGTCCCCGGTGTCGGCCAGGACCTGCAGCGCGTCCAGCCCCGATTCGCCCGCGAGCAAGGCCGTGCCGCGCTGCTGCCGATACCGCGAAGAGGGGGTGATGGTCTGCGGCAGCGCGCGCAGCGGCAGGTGCAGCGCGTGGTTCGTGTGCAGCGCCCGCCGGGATGCGCAGACCGTTTCCACGGCGCAGGCCTGCGCACTGAACTCCACGCTGAGCAGCGCGTGCTCATTGCGGTGCGCGAGCGTCAGGTGAAAACTGCCTGCGCGCTCGGTGCCTCGCACCAGGGTCAGCGCCTCGTCCAGCCCCGCGACCTCGAGCAAGGCCCGCGCCAGCACCATGCGCGGGACGCCGGGCTGCACCGCGCGGCAACGCAGGCTGTTCACTGTCATCGCCAGGCCGCCATCGGTCACGGCAAAGGTATGGCCCGCAATCGACCCGGGGTAGACGAAGGCCGCAAACGGCACTGCGCCCGCGACGGCACACGCGGCGATGGCGCAATGGCCGGCGAAGGCGGGGTCGCCGTCCTCGTTGTGCGTGATGCGCCGCACCTCCCCTGCCTGCTGCACGGTGGTGCAGCCATCGGGCGCCATGGCCCAGAGGTCGCCGCGGCAGTTCCACAGAAACAGATCGTCGAACGGCAGCCCGATGCCGACGGCCATGCCCTGCAACTCCTCCCAGACACGGGGAAAGCGCGTGCGCACCTGATGCGCCATGCTGGCGGCAAGCACCGAGCCCCGCAAGCGCATGGCGCGGGCCCAGACGGCGGAACGCCGCGCGTAGTCGTGCAGCGCCGCAGCGCCGAATTCGCCCAAGGCCCGGCCGGCGTCGAAAGGCGTGCCCCGGATTTCGATGTAGCTCAGCCCGGCCATTTCATTCCCCGTCCTTCAGAAAGTCGCGCAGGCGCTGGTCCAAAGGGGTGTCCAATAGATCGGCAGGCGATCCATCGACCGCGATGCGTCCGTTTTCCATGAACAGGAGGCGCGTTCCCACCCTGCGGGCGAACTGCATTTCATGCGTCACGACGAGCATCGTCATCCCGTCCTCGGCGAGCGCCTGCATGACGCGCAGCACCTCCTGGCGCAGCTGCGGGTCGAGCGCTGAGGTCGGTTCGTCGAAGAGCATCAGCCGGGGCCTGAGCGCGAGTGCACGCGCGATCGCGACGCGCTGCTGCTGCCCTCCCGAGAGTTGGCCCGGGTAATGCCCGGCGCGCTCAGCCAGCCCGACCTTGGCCAGCAGTTCCCGGGCCTGAGCGCGCGCCTCGGCCCTGGACGCGCCGCGTACGTGGCGGGGACCGAGGGCCACGTTCTCCAGCGCCGTCATCTGCGGAAACAGATTGAATTGCTGGAACACCATTCCCGCTTCCTGGCGGATCTCGCGCGCCGCAGCGGCTCCGGCGCGCACGCTCAGGCCGCCGACGAGCAGTTCCCCGCCGTCGATCTGCTCGAGCACGTTGATGCAGCGCAGCAGCGTTGATTTTCCGGAGCCTGAAGGGCCGATCAGCACGACCACTTCGCCTGGGCGGATCTGCAGATTCACCCGGTCGAGCACGGTGTGGACACCGAAATGCTTTTCGACGTTCCTGAATTCGACGATGTTCATGGGATCCGCATTCTTCCTTCGAGCACGCGCAGACCCAGCGTGAGCACGCCGATCAGGAGCAGGTAGATGAGTGCGACGGCACTCCAGATTTCGACGGCCCGAAAATTCGCGGCCATGATTTCCTGGCCCTGGCGCGTCAACTCGCCGACACCGATGACGATGAACAAGGACGTGTCCTTGAGGCTGACGATGAACTGGTTTCCCAGCGCCGGCGTCATGCGCCGAAAAGCGATGGGGCCGACG
>NZ_AFAL01000060.1 GCF_000193225.1 Verminephrobacter aporrectodeae subsp. tuberculatae At4
AGGGCGCCGAGCACATGGCAAGACAATGCGGCCCGCCAACGAGTCCCATGAGCAAGGCCGTCCAGGCAAGCGTCGTGGACATGAAAAAACTCAGATGATGCGCGAGAACCGCGCCCGGTTGCGATCCGCCTGCAGGTAGCGGTCAAAAACCATGGCGATCGCGCGCACAAGGAACCAGCCCGTGGGACTGACTTCGATGCCCTCGGCACCCACGCGCAGCAGGCCCTGCTGCGCCATGTCTTCGAGCTGCGCGAGCTCGGCGGCGAAATACTGCCGGAAGTCGATCAACCAGGCCTGCTCCATGGGCTCGAACAGCAGCTTGCCCTGGCACATCAGCGCCATGATGGCGGCGCGCCGCACCAGGTCGTCGCGCGTGAGCGCCAGGCCGCGCACCACCGGCAGACGGCCCTGGTCGAGAAAATCGCAGTACTCGGCGAGCGTCTTCGCGTTCTGGCTGTAGGTCGCGCCCACCCGGCCAATCGCCGAGACCCCCAGACCGACCAGGTCGCACTCCGGCCGCGTGCTGTAGCCCTGAAAATTGCGGTGCAGGCGCCCCTGGCGCTTGGCCACGGCCAGGGCGTCCGAGGGCAGGGCAAAGTGGTCCATGCCGACGTACACATAGCCGGCGTCCGTGAATGCATCGAGCGCGCGCGCGAGCATCAGCACCCTGTCCGACGCGCTCGGCAGCGCCGCAAAAGGAATGCGCCGCTGCGACTTGAAGCGCTCGGGCAGGTGCGCGTACGCATACAGCGCGATGCGCTCCGAGCGCAGCTGCGTGACCTGCGCCAGCGTGCGTTCGAACGACTGCGGCGTCTGGTGCGGCAAGCCGTAGATCAGGTCCACGTTCATCGAGTCGAAGCCCAGCGCGCGCGCGGACTCGCGCAGCGCAAAAACCTGCTCCGCAGGCTGCACGCGGTGCACCGCCTTCTGCACCTGGGGATCGAAATCCTGCACGCCCAGACTCAGCCGGTTGAAACCCAGCTGCGCGAGCAAGGCCAGCCGCCCGGCATCGACGGTGCGCGGATCGACTTCGATCGAGTACTCGCCGCCCGGCGCGAGGCTGAAGCTGCGCCGCAGCATGCGCATGAGCTCCTGCAGTCCCGCGTCCGAAAGAAACGTGGGCGTTCCTCCCCCCAGATGCAGCTGGCTTACCGCCTGCCCGACACCGCAGTGCGCCGTGTGCAGATCGATCTCGCGGCCCAGGTAGCGCAAATAGACCTCGGCGCGATCGTGCCGCCGGGTGATGATCTTGTTGCACGCGCAGTAGTAGCACAGCGACGCGCAAAAAGGGATGTGCACGTACAGGGACAGCGGCAGCGCCTTGGCCAGGGCGCCCGAGCGGCGCTCCTGCAGCGCCAGGACATAGTCCTCCTGACCAAAGGCTTCGACAAAGCGGTCGGCCGTCGGATAGGAGGTATAGCGTGGCCCTGGCACGTCAAAACGGCGCAGAAGATCGGGCGAGACGGCGGTCATGGGCAAAATATCCTTGGCTTGCACCCCGAATGTGCTGCACCGCCCGGGACATGTCCTTGACCTGAGTCAAGCGATGCACGGGGTCACCCCAGGGCAGCCTATTTGCCCGCCTGTCAGCCTCCCGCCAGCGTCAGGCGCGCTCCCGCCGCATCGGGCACGTTATGCTCGGCATTCGACCCCCAGCCCATGCGCCCGACATGCCGATGAATCCGCTGACCATGAAAGTCGCTTGCTCGAACTGCAACCTGCGCGAGCTATGCATGCCCGTGGATCTGAACGCACAGGAATTGCAGCGCATCGACGAGGTCGTGGCCGTTCGACGCAAGATCCGGCGCGGCACACCGCTGTTTCGCAACGGCGAACCCTTTACCTCGCTTTACGCCATCCGCACGGGTTTCTTCAAGACCTGCGTGGCCACCGAGGATGGCCGCGATCAGGTCACGGGCTTTCAGATGGCCGGCGAGATCATCGGTCTCGACGGCATCGTCAACGACCACCACACCTGCGACGCGCTGGCACTGGAAGACGCCGAAGTCTGCGTCATGCCGTTCGATCGCATCGAAGAGTTGTCCCGCGAAATCACCGCCCTGCAGCACCATGTGCACAAGATCATGAGCCGCGAAATCGTGCGCGAGCACGGCGTGATGCTGCTGCTGGGCAGCATGCGCGCCGAGGAACGCCTGGCCGCGTTCCTGCTGAATCTCGTGCAGCGCCTGCATGCCCGGGGGTTCTCGCGCTCCGAACTGGTGCTGCGCATGACGCGCGAAGAAATCGGCAGCTATCTGGGACTGAAGCTCGAGACGGTGAGCCGCACCTTCTCCAAGTTCGTGGAAGAAGGCATCGTCGAGGTGAATCAGCGCCATGTCCGCCTCCTGGACATCGACGCGCTCAAACGCATCGTGAACAGCCAGCAGACCTGCCACTGAAAGGCGCGGCCGGCGTGCTGCGCGGCTGGATCAAGGACCCGACGCGCCAAGCCGGGCCCCCGTTGCGGCGCGTTCGGGTCAGGCCTCCGGCGACAGTTCGACGCCAAACAGATTCTTGCCGTCAACGTCGTGCAAGGACATCGTCAGCGCCCGGGTCTTCGCGTCGATCTTGCCAATGCCGAAGAACTGGAGTTGGTCGGCCGGCGAGCGGTTCTGCTTCATTCCCTCCGGAACGCTGACGTAGCGCACGTCCGGGCCGAAGCTGTGGTCGATCTCGCCCGGGCCGAAAGTGCCCGCGTGCAAGGGGCCGCCGACGAACTCCCAGAACGGTTTGAAGTCCGTGAACTGCGCCTTTTCCGGCGTGTAATAGGTGGCCGACGCGTAGTGCACGTCGGCCGTGACCCACACCACGTTCTTGATGTCGTGCTGCTTGATGAAGCGCAGCAGCTGCGCCAGTTCCAGCTCGCGGCCCGCCGGCTTGCCATCGTCGGCATTCGTCCAGGCCTCAAAGTTGCCTTGCGGCACGTCCGGATTCAGGTCCCGCACGATGATGGAAATCGGCATGTCGCTGGCGATCAGCTTCCAGGTCGCGCGCGAGCGCAGCAGCGACTGCTTGATCCACTGCGTCTGCGCCGCGCCCAGGAACGCCGCATCCGGACCCGGCTTGCTCTGGCGGTTGGGCGAGTTCGCGCCGCGATAGCTGCGCTCGTCGAGCATGAACACTTCCAGCAGCGGACCATAGTTGAACGAACGGTAGACGCGCTCGGGGTCGGCGCGGTCGATGCGAAACGGGTTGTACTCGAACATGGCCTGCCGCGCGCGCTGCACCAGCAGGTTGATCTCGCGCTCCTGATAGCGCTTTTCGGCCGCACCGATCACCTGGCCGGGGTACCAGTTGTTGCGCACCTCGTGGTCGTCCCACTGCACCAGGAAGGGCACCTCGGCCATGAAGCGCTTCTTGTTCGCGTCCATCAGGTTGTACGCAAAGTTGCCGCGGTAATCGTCCAGCGTCTCGGCCACTTTGGACTTCGCCGGGGTCACCAGATTGCGCCAGAGACTGCCGTCGTCGAGTTTCACCTCGGCCTGGATCGGACCGTCGGCGTAGATCTGGTCACCCGAATGGATGAAGAAATCCGGCTTGAAACGCCGCATGGTTTCGTACACGCGAAAGCCACCCCGGGACTCGTCGATGCCCCAGCCCTGCCCCGCCTCATCGCCGGAAAACGCAAAGCAGATGTCGCGCGCGCTGCCACCGGGGATGAGCAGACTGCCGACAAGCGGCTCGCTCCACGCCGATTCGTGCTGCAGATCCTGGAAGCGCACGCGGTAATGCAGGCGCTGCGCCACCGGCAGACCGCGCAAATCAACGCGCGCGGTGTAATCGCTGCGCGCCAGCGCGACCGGGCCGACGAGCGTGCGCGCGTCCTTGAAATTTTCATTCGGCGAATACTCGACCACCATGCGCGCCGGGCGGTCGGTGCGGCTCCACAGGATCGCCGCGTCGCGCGTGGTGTCGCCGCTCATGACGCCGCTGCCCACCTGCGGACGCAGCCGCTCCGAGGTCACGATCGCAGGGCCCTGCTGCTGCGCGAGCACGGGGGCCAGCTGGCCAGCGCCGATCCAGGCGCTCGTGCCGAGCGCAGCGTCGTACAAAAATTTGCGACGGGATTTCGGAAAGGGAGGCGCGTCGGACATGGGGGGATTCCTTGGTTGGAAAAAGAAACATGGCAATGTAGCCATGCACTGTGACCAATCCATGAATCCGCTGCGCAGCCAACCAACAGCGGTCAGGCCCTGGGAAATTTTCTTGGCTTTTCTTGCGCATGACCGGGCTCCTGCGATGGATGCGCACAGCGTATGCCGCCGCCAGGACGACCAGACTGTCCTGCACGCCCCGCACGGGGGCCGTGGGCTCCTCCTGCGCACGCCGGCCCGAAACGTCAGCGCCCGGACCGCGCGTCAGGCTGCTACTGCCACAGGCAGGGCAACCAGCCGCACGCCAAGCGCTGCGCAAACGCGATGGATGGTATCGAAGCGCGGCTCGCTTTCATACCGCAAAGCCCTATACAGAGATTCCCGCGTAATGCCGGCAGACTTGGCGATTTCTGTCATGCCACGCGCGCGGGCAATCTTGCCGAGCGCGGCGGCCAACAAGCCCGTGTCGTGCGCTTCAAGAATGTCCGTCAGGTAGTTGGCAATGGATTCTTCGCTGTCCAGATACTCGCTGGAATCGAACACCGGCAGTTCATCCACATTGATGCGTTGTTTGCTGATACGTTGGCTCATCGTCGTTTCTCCGTCAGTTTTTCAGCAGCGCCGCCAGTTCCTTGGCACGCTTGATATCGGCCTTTTGCGAACGCTTGGACCCACCGGCCAGCAGCACGATCAGCTGCGTACTGCGCTGTATGAAGTACACCCGCCAGCCCGCGCCGATATGGATGCGCAGTTCCGATACGCCATCGCCCACAGGCTGCACATCGCCCATCAAGCCGCATTCCAATCGATCGAGCCGCGCCATGATCACGTCACGAACCTTCGCATCAACCAGACCGTTCAACCAAGCTCTGAATTCGGGCAATAGTTTGACCGTAAACATGCCCACAGTATAAATAATCAACTGATTACACTACATCAAGCACAAGAGCTGAAACGCGGCGAGCAGCATCTTGGCTTCACCCAGCCGCTCCCGCGCTTCGGCCAGAGTGATGCCGATACCGCCCACGCCGTCTCGTACGAGGTTGTACGAGATGTGGGATTACTCCCACTCAATGGTCGCAGGCGGCTTGCTCGACAGGTCGTAGGTCACGCGGTTGATTCCGCGCACCTCGTTGATGATGCGCGACGAGACTTTCTTGAGCAGGTCGTAGGGCAGTTGCGCCCAGTCGGCGGTCATGAAATCGCTGGTCTGCACGGCGCGCAGGGCCACGACGTGCTCGTAGGTGCGGCCGTCGCCCATGACGCCCACGCTCTTGACGGGCAGGAACACGGCGAACGCCTGGCTCGTGAGTTCGTACCAGGTTTTCCCCGTGGCCGGGTCGCTGCAGTTGCGCAGTTCTTCGATGAAGATCGCGTCGGCGCGGCGCAGGAGTTCGGCGTATTCCTTTTTCACTTCGCCCAGGATGCGCACGCCCAGGCCGGGGCCGGGGAAGGGGTGGCGGTAGACCATCCCGGGTGGCAGGCCCAGGGCCACACCGAGTTCGCGCACCTCGTCCTTGAACAGGTCGCGCAGCGGTTCGAGCAGTTTCAGGCCCAGTTGTTCGGGCAGACCGCCCACGTTGTGATGGCTCTTGATGCTGGCGGCCTTCTTGCTCTTGGCGCCGCCCGATTCGATCACGTCGGGGTAGATGGTGCCCTGCGCGAGGAAGCTCGCGCCCTTGTGGCCTGCGCCGCCCGCCTTGAGCTTGGCGGCTTCGGCCTTGAATACGTCGACGAACAGGCCGCCGATGATCTTGCGCTTTTGCTCGGGGTCGCTCACGCCCGCCAGCCGGCCCAGGAACAGCTCGCTGGCGTCGACACGGATCACCTTCGCGTGCAGTTGACCCACGAACATGTCCATGACCGCGTCGCCCTCGTTCAGGCGCAGCAGGCCGTGGTCGACGAACACGCAGGTCAGCCGCGCACCGATGGCGCGCTGGATCAGCGCTGCGGCCACCGAAGAATCCACGCCGCCGGACAGGCCCAGGATCACCTCCTCGTCGCCCACCTGCTGGCGGATCTGCTCCACGGCTTCGGCAATGTGCTCGCGCATCACCCAGTCGGGCCGGGCGCCGCAAATGCCCAGCACGAAGCGTTCGAGCAGTGCCTTGCCCTGCGGGGTGTGCGTGACTTCGGGGTGGAACTGCACGGCGTAGAAGCGGCGTTCCTCGTCGGCCATGGCAGCGATCGGGCAGCCGTCGCTGCTGGCCATGCGCTTGAATCCCGGGGGCAGCTCGGTGACCTTGTCACCATGGCTCATCCACACGTTCAGCATGCCGTGGCCCTCGGGGGTGCTGAAGTCGGCGATGTCCTTGAGCAGCGCGGTATGGCCATGCGCGCGCACGGCGGCAGCGCCGAACTCGCGCTTGTGGCCGCCCTCGACCTTGCCGCCGAGCTGATGCGCCATGGTCTGCATGCCGTAGCAGATGCCGAGCACCGGCAGGCCCAGACCGAACACCGCCTGGGGCGCCTTGTCGGTGGTGTTTTCGTACACGCTGGCGTGGCTGCCGGAGAGGATCACGCCCTTGAGCGATCCGCCTCGCGCGTAGTCACGAAGCCATTCGTCGCTCACGTCGCAGGGATGCACCTCGCAGTACACGCGGGCCTCGCGCACGCGGCGGGCGATGAGTTGGGTGACTTGCGAACCGAAGTCAAGGATGAGGATTTTCTGGTGTTGCATGGTGCGCCCGGTCGGAGGCGGGTGGGCTCGGTCAAGCGGGGGCCGGCGGCAGGCGCGCCCCGTCAGTCGGCGCGGTAGTTCGGCGCTTCCTTGGTGATCTGCACGTCGTGCACATGGCTTTCGCGGATTCCGGCGACGGTGATCTCGACGAACTCGGCCCTGTGGTGCATCTCTTCTATGCTTGTGCAGCCGCAGTAGCCCATGGCAGCGCGCACGCCGCCCGCCATCTGGTAGACGATGGAGACCATGGATCCCTTGTAGGGAACGCGGCCTTCGATGCCCTCGGGAACGAGCTTGTCGGCGTTCGGGTTGCCGGTGCTCGATTCCTGGAAGTAGCGGTCGGCGCTGCCCTGCTGCATCGCGCCGATGCTGCCCATTCCGCGGTAGCCCTTGTAGCTGCGGCCCTGGTACAGGATGACCTCGCCCGGCGCTTCCTCGGTGCCGGCGAACATGCCGCCCATCATCACCGTGCTGGCGCCGGCCGCAAGGGCCTTGGCGATGTCGCCGCTGTAGCGGATTCCCCCGTCCGCGATCAAGGGCACGCCGCTGCCTGCGAGCGCCGTGGCCACGCTGTCGATGGCCATGATCTGCGGCACGCCAACACCGGCGACGATGCGGGTGGTGCAGATGGATCCCGGGCCGATGCCGACTTTGACCGCGTCTGCGCCCGCTTCGAGCAGCGCGCGCGCGGC
>NZ_AFAL01000059.1 GCF_000193225.1 Verminephrobacter aporrectodeae subsp. tuberculatae At4
GTGCCGACCACGGGCCAATCGCGTTGCAGCCCCTCGCTGGCTGCGCCTGTCTGCTGCACCGTGAGATCGGCGAGCGCCAAGCCGGTCTCGGTGCGCAACGCCGCCAAGTCGAGATTCTGCCGGATACGCCCCCCTCCTGCGCGCCACCGCCTCCGCGGAACTCGTACAGGCGCGACGGGGCCTGCTCCACACGGCCCACGATGCGCACCATACCCGGCGGGGTTTGCACCGCTGGCAGCTGCGCGCGGTCGATGAAATTGCGCGCCGCCCAGCCGCGCTGCACCAGCAGCACCGCGCCCGATTCCCCTGACTCCCCCGGCTTCCCCGATTTCCCGGCTTCCCCGCGCAACTGCAAAGGCGTGAGCACGTAGAAACCGGGCCGGCCCTGCATCTGCCGGTTGTCCAGGTACAGGCTGTGCTCCGGCAGCCACCGGCCCTCGAGCACGACGCTGCGGTGCAGCACGGCCTGGGCGCCGTCGGCGGGGCCTGCGGCAGCGGCAAGCAGCGCCGCGCCATCGATCGCCGGCATGCGGCTGCGCGCTTGCAGCGTGGCCTGCAGCGCCTCCTTTTGCGCAGCGCGTGACAGCTGCCAGAGACCCAGCGAAGCCGTCGCCAGCACGCCCGCGGCCGCCGCGAGGCTGATCAGCCAAAAATTCCGGGTGCTCGTCACGGGATAATGGGCTCCATGAAATACTTCCTCGTCGCAGCGGCGTTCATCGCCATTTTGACCAGCCTGGCGTCGGCGCTGTTCTTCATGCTGCGCAACGACCGTGACGACAGCCATGGCCGCGACGACAGGAACCGGGGCGGCCGCATGGCCCGGGCGCTCGCCGTGCGGGTGGGGCTGTCCATCGTGCTGTTCCTGTGCATCCTGGTTGCCTGGCGGCTGGGCTACATACAGCCCACCGGCCTGCCGGTCGGCCGCTGACTTCCCTGGCCGCGCGAGCGGTGAATGAAAAAAGCGCCGCGTGGCGCTTTTCTTCATATTGCCGGGGAAATGGCCTACATCCAGTAGACCAGCACATACAGGCCGAGCCAGACCACGTCCACGAAATGCCAGTACCAGGCAGCGCCCTCGAAGCCAAAATGCCGGTCGGCGCTGAAATGGCCTTTTTGCAGGCGCAGCGTGATCACCAGCAGCATCAGCATGCCCAGGAACACGTGAAAGCCGTGAAAGCCGGTGAGCATGAAGAAGGTCGAGCCAAACACGCCCGAACTGAGGCGCAGGTTCAGCTCGGTGTAGAGATGGAAGTACTCGTAGCCCTGCACCAGCAGGAAGCTGAAACCCAGCAGCACGGTCGTCCACATGAGCGCAATGGTCTTGCTGCGCTGGTTTGCGCGCAGCGCGTGGTGGGCGATGGTCAGCGTCACGCCCGACGTCAGCAGCAGCGCCGTGTTGATGGTCGGCAACCAGAAGGGGCCAACGGTTTGGAAGGGCTCGACGATGCCGGCGGGCGAGGCCGTGGCGCCCGCAGCGACGCTCGGCCAGACGGCCTTGAAATCGGGCCAGAGCAGCGCGTTGTCCAGGTTGCCCAGCCCCGGCACCGAGTGCGCACGCGCCCACCACAGGGCCGTGAAGAACGCGCCGAAGAACATCACCTCCGAGAAGATGAACCAGCTCATGCTCCAGCGGTACGACAGGTCGATCTTGCGGCCGTAGAGTCCGCTTTCGCTCTCGCGGGCCGCGTCACCGAACCACTGGTAGAGCACGAACAGCCACCACACCAGGCCCAGGGCCAGGGAATACTTGCCCCAGCCATGGCCATTGACCCACTGGCTTGCGCCCAGGATCACGAAGAACAGGCCGACCGCCGCCATCACCGGGTGGCGCGATTCGGCGGGCACGTGGTAGTACGGGGTTTTGCCGTGGGTGGATGCACTCATATTCAGCTCCTGACGCTCAAAATTCTTGTTCCCGGTTCGTGTCCAGGAGCAACTCATACGATCCAGTGCACCAGCCCGATCAGGCCGATCACCAGCAGGAAGATGGCCACCAGCCCGACCGCGATGATGTGCAGCGGGTTGAGGTTTTCCACGTCCTGCCGGTATTCGCTGCCCCGGCGCAGGCCGATCAGCGACCAGGCGATCGCGCGCACCGTGCGCAGCCAAGAGCCCTTGCGCGCCAGCGCGGGCTGCTCCGGGGGGGCGTTCATGATCCGGCGTCCAATGCCGCAGGCCGCAGCGCCGAGGTGGCTGCGGGACTGCGGCGCGGGGGGCGTCTTGCTGCCCACCTCGAAGAAGGTGTAGGACAGCGTGATGGTCGCCACGTCCCTGGAGAGGCGCGGATCGATCACGAAGCTCACGGGCCATTGCTTTTTTTCGCCCGGGTCCAGGGTGTACTGGTGAAAGCAAAAGCATTCCAGCTTGTTGAAATACGCTGCGGCCTGGTGCGGCGCATAGCTTGGAACGGCCTGCGCGGCCACGCGGCGGTTTTGCAGGTTCTGGAACTCGTACATCACCGTCGTCAACTCCCCCGGATGCACCTGCACCGAGCGCTGCGCGGGCTTGAAGTCCCAGGGGCCGCGGGCGTTCGCGTCGAACTCCACGGTGATCGTGCGCGAGCGGTCGATCTGCGTATTCGCCGGCAAGCCGGCATCCTTGCCCGCCACGCCGTTGCCGGGCACTTGCCGCTCGGAAAGCGACAGGATGTTGATCCCCGTGATTTCGCAGATATGCCGGTAGATCGGGCCCATCGCATAGCCGAAGGCGAACATGCCGGCCGCGATCACGACCAGCTTGCCAAGCATTTTTGCGTTTTCGCGCTGCAGGCTCATGGTGCTTTCCGGTTCAGCGGGGCAGCAGAACCACCACCTTGAACATGATGCCGAAGAAGAAAACCATTGCCACGGAGGCCAGGATCAGCGCCATCCGCAGATTGCGTTTTTTCTGTTCGGGTGTCATGGGCATTCCTTTAGCCGATCACGTGGGTCGCGCTCGCGTCCAGCTTGGGCGGGGTTTCAAAGGTGTGGAAAGGCGCTGGCGAGGGGACCTCCCATTCCAGCCCTTCGGCGCCGTCCCAGGGCTTGGCCGCGGCCTTCTGGCCCCGGCCGCGCATTGCGGGGACGATCACCGCGAGGAAGAAGAACACCTGCGCCAGACCGAAACCGAATGCGCCCACGGTGGCGAGCGCATTGAAGTCGGCAAACTGCATGGCGTAGTCCGCGTAGCGGCGGGGCATTCCGGCCAGGCCCAGGAAATGCATCGGGAAGAAGGTGACGTTGAAGAAGATCAGCGACGCCCAGAAATGGATCTGGCCGCGCCTCTCGCAGTACATCACGCCGGTCCACTTGGGCAGCCAGTAGTAGACGCCGGCGAACATGGCAAACAGCGAGCCGGCCACCAGCACATAGTGGAAATGGGCCACCACGTAGTAGGTGTCCTGCAACGCGACGTCCAGCGGGGCCATCGCCAGGAACAGGCCGGTGAAGCCGCCCATGGTGAACACGAAGATGAAACCCACGGCGAACAGCATCGGGGTTTCAAAGGTCATCGAGCCGCGCCACATGGTGGCGATCCAGTTGAAGATCTTCACCGCCGTCGGCACCGAGATCAGCATGGTGGCGTACATGAAGAACAGCTGGCCGGTCACGGGCATTCCGGTCGTGAACATGTGGTGCGCCCAGACGATGAACGACAGGATCGCGATGGACGAGGTGGCGTACACCATGGAGGCGTAGCCGAACAGCCTCTTGCGCGCAAAGGCGGGGACGATCTGGCTGATGATGCCGAAGGCCGGCAGGATCATGATGTACACCTCGGGGTGGCCGAAGAACCAGAAGATGTGCTGGTACATGATCGGGTCGCCACCGCCCGCGGGGTTGAAGAAGCTGGTGCCGAAATGCCGGTCCGTGAGCGTCATGGTGATCGCGCCGGCGAGCACGGGCATCACGGCAATCAGCAGGTAGGCGGTAATCAGCCAGGTCCAGACGAACATCGGCATCTTCATCAGCGCCATGCCGGGCGCGCGCATGTTCAGGATGGTCACGATGATGTTGATCGAACCCATGATCGAACTCGCGCCCAGGATGTGCATGGCAAAGATGCCGGCGTCCATCGAAGGGCCCATCTGCAGCGTCAGCGGTGCGTACAGCGTCCAGCCTGCGGCGGGCGCGCCACCGGGCATGAAGAACGAGCCCAGGAGCATCAGCCCGGCCGGGACCATGAGCCAGAAGCTGAAGTTGTTCATGCGCGCGAAAGCCATGTCCGAGGCGCCGATCTGCAACGGAATCATCCAGTTCGCAAAGCCCACGAAGGCCGGCATGATGGCGCCGAACACCATGATCAGGCCGTGCATCGTGGTCAGCTGATTGAAAAACTCGGGGTTCACCAACTGCAGGCCGGGCTGGAACAGTTCGGCGCGGATGAGCAGCGCCAGCACGCCGCCGACCATCAGCATGCTGAACGCGAACAGCAGGTACAGCGTACCGATGTCCTTGTGGTTCGTGGCGTACAGCCAGCGGCGCCAGCCCGTGGAGGGGCCGTGGTGGTGGTCGTGGCCTGCGGGATCGCCGGCATGCCCGTGCGGTTCGAGAACTACGCTCATTGGGGATTCCTCCAGATTCCTCGATACGGGGAGTTACTTGCCGCGCAGGGCCACGACTTCCGCGGGCTGCACCAACTGGCCGGTTTTGTTCGACCAGGAATTCTTGGTATAGCTCGCCACGGCGGCAATGTCGGTATCGCTCAGCTGGGCCCACGAGGGCATGGCGCCATTCGCCGCGCCCTTGAGCAGAACCTGGATCTGTTTGGCATGGTCCGTGTCGAGCACGATGGCCGAGGCGTCCAGCGGCTTGATGGCGCCGGCGCCCTTGCCACTGGCCTGGTGGCAGACGGCGCAGTTGGCGGCGTACACCTTCTCGCCGCGCTTGAGAATGTCGTCCAGCGTCCAGACCTTGGTCGGATCGTCCAGCTTGGCCGCGGCCTTCTTCTGCTGGTCTGCGACCCAGGCGCTGTAGTCATCGGCAGACAGGACCTTCACGTGGATCGGCATGTAGGCGTGTTCCTTGCCGCACAGCTCGGCGCACTGGCCGTAGTAGTCGCCCGTCTTTTCGGCACGGAACCAGGTGTCGCGCACGAGGCCGGGAATCGCATCCTGCTTGATGCCGAAAGCGGGCACCATGAAGGAGTGGATCACGTCGTTCGCCGTGGTGATGATGCGGATCTTCTTGTTCACCGGCACCACCAGCGGGTTGTCCACCTTCAGCAGGTAGTCGTCCGGTGCCTGCGAGACGTTGCCGCTGTCGGACATGGCGCGGTGCCCGCTGTCGAGCGTGGAGATGAAGGCCAGGCCCACGCCTTCGCCGGCGAGGTAGTCATAGCCCCACTTCCACTGGTAGCCCGTGGTCTTGATCGTGAGGTCGGCGTTGGTCGTGTCCTTTTGCGCCACCAGCGTCTTCGTGGCAGGCAGGGCCATGGCGATCACGATGATGAATGGAATCACGGTCCAGGCCACTTCGACCTTCACGGACTCGTGGAAATTCGCCGCCTGCGCGCCCTTGGAGCGGCGGTGTTTCCAGATCGAGTAGAACATCACGGAGAACACGGCAACGAAGATGACCGTGCAGATGCCGAGCATCATCCAGTGCAGGAAATGCTGCTCTTGCGCGATCCGGGTGACGGGTGGCGCCAGGTTGAGCTGGTGCACCGCAGGACCGCCGGGCAGGTCCTGCACGGCATGGGCCGCCGAGCCCATCCATGCCCCTGCCATCAGCAGCGGAGAAGCCAGCCGGTTGGAAATGCGCTTCATGGTTCTCACTTCAAGCTTCTAAGTTCTCAGTCTCAAATCAACCCATTTCCCGTGCGCGCCGGCGTGGGGCCGTGCGCCAAGGCTTTGCGGATCTGCGCTGGCGGAGCGCACCCTGCCCGGTCCGCAAACTGCTCCTGGCCCCAGGAACAGAGCCGATGCAGCCTGCCCATATCTGCGCGCAAAAAGGCCCGGAATCCCGACCGCCGGCGATTGTAGCGCGCCACGTTCCCGCTTATCGCCGCGCAGGAGCCGGCGGTCTGTCGCCCTGGTGCAGCATGGCGCGCAGGTCCTGCAAGGCGATGGTGCTGCGCGCGTCCACGCGCGCGCGCAGCACCGGTTTGAACGCGTGGCCATAGATGATCTCGAACGTCAGCGCCAGGCGGCCGCCCTGCGCGGGGTCTGCGAGCCGCTCGGACAGCGCCTGGTGGAACTGCGCGTGCCAGCGCCGGCCGCGCAATGCGGCAAAGCGCTGCGGGTGCAGGTTGCGGCCGAGCTCGCGCAGTTCCTGCACCAGGCGCTCGGGCGTGGCAAAGGTGAGCGTGATGCGCTCCATGTCCATCACGGGATCGGCAAACCCGGCTTGCAGCAGCATGTCGCCCCAGTCGTGCATATCCGTGAACGCGTGCCCCGCCGGCGGCCAGCCCATGGCCGCATGGAGCGCGTGCAGTTCGCGCAGCGAGTCCGGGCCGAGGCAGGAAAACATCAGACAACCGTCCACCCCCAGCGCCCGCTGCCATTGCGCGATCAGCGCCAGAGGGTCCGACGCCGCATGCAGCGCCATATTCGCCCAGAGCATTTGCACGCTGGCGTCCGCGGGCATCCCGAACTGCGGGCTGGCCGCAGTCCAGCGCGCCGGATTCCACCAGGGCCTGCGCAGCGCCTGGTGCGCCACGCGCGCGCAATGCAGCGCGCTTTCCTGAACCTGGCAGCGCGCCTTGGGGTAGCGTGCGCTGACCAGCGCGTGCGCCTGCAACCCGCCGCGCACCGCGTCCCAATGGCACCAGGACGCGGGCGCCTGGCGCAGCCACTGCAAGCGCTCCTGCATGCGCCGGGCGACTTC
>NZ_AFAL01000058.1 GCF_000193225.1 Verminephrobacter aporrectodeae subsp. tuberculatae At4
GTGCGCAGCGCCGCGCGCATCCACAGGCTGCGCTGCGCGCCGGTTTCTGCGTCGCGCAGGGCGAGCAGCGCGCTGGCGCGCGGCGGCTCGGTTTCCGCCGGGTCCCAGAGCACGAGTGGAACCACGCAGGCGGGCGCGAACCGGTCGAGCAATGCACCGAGCGTGGCGATCGGCCAATGGAAATCGGAGACCAGAAACACCAGACCGTCGCGCCCGGCCAGGCGCTCGCTGACCCGCCGCAGGGCCTGCGCAGCGCAGCCCTGGGTTGGCGCCGTGCGGCAGTCGCGCAGCATCTGCGCCATCAGGCTGGCGTTGCCGCGGCTGTGCCGCGCCGCAACGAACAGGTCCTCGCGCGCGTGCCCATCGAACGCCAGCAGGCCCAGCGCGTCGCCCGCGCGAAACGCGCTGTGCCCCAGGGCTTCGACGAAGTCGGCGACCACGTCGAGCTTGCGCCGCCCGGCGCCGAAGTGCATCGACGCCGAGACATCGACCACGGCGTGCACGCGAATCGCCACGCGCAGCCGCTGCACGCGCACCATCCACCCGTTGCGCGGGTCGCGCACGCTCGCGCGCAGGTCGATGCGCCGCGGATCGGGGTAGTCGAACAGGCGCCGGTGCGCGGCGAACTCCTGCCCGCCGCCCTGGCTCGTTCCGCGCTGCGCGCCCGGACGCCAGCCGCCGAAGCGGCGCGGCAGCCGATAGTGGAATTCGTCGCTGCGCTGCATCGCGGTCTCGGGGTCTTTCAGGGCACGGCGATCTTGTCCATGATCTGCGCAAGCAGCGCCTGCGACAGCTCGGCCCGGTGCAGTTCGTAGACCGGCGTGAAGAAGATCCGGTGCCCGAGCACCGCGGGCAACACCGCCGCGAGATCGCCGGGCTCCAGATGCCTGCGCTCTTCGAGCCAGGCCAGCGTGCGCGCCGCGCGCAGCAACGCGCTCATTCCACGCGGGCTGGCGCCGGCGAGGATCAGGCGCTCCATATCGACACCGTCCAGGCGGATGCCGAACTTCTGCGGCGTCTCGCTGGCCTGCCACAGCGCGAGCACATAGCGCTCGATGGCGTCGCTCGCGTGCACGCTGCGCTGCACCTGCGCGGCGACGGCGTTGAGCCGCTCCCAGGGCAGGATCGCCGGCGCGACCTGTTCGAGCAGGTGGTCGGTGTCGTGGAACGCGGTGTCGAACACGAGCGCGCGGCGGACGTCGCGCGCGCCGGGCGTGGGCATGTTCAGCTCGAACATGAAGCGGTCGCGCGCCGCCGACGCGAGCTCGAAGGTTTCCTCGCGCTCGACCCGGTTGCGGTCGGCGAACACCGTCATGTGCGGAAAACGGTATTCGCGGTCGAAGGCGCTCAGCGTGCGCTCGGCCATGGCGCGCAGCAGCAGCGACTGCACCTGCGGCCGCGCGCGGTTGATCTCGTTGAAGAAGAAACTGACCAAGCGCTCGCCGTGGCGCAGCAAGGGCCCCGGGTCGATGCGCGGGCGGCCCCGGGCATCGACGTGGCTGTGGTAGACGAGGTCGCCCGGCATCAGATCGACCGTCCCCTCGACCCGCTCGAACTCGCCGCCAATGGCGCGCGCAAAGGCGCGCAGCAGCGTCGTCTTGCCGACCCCCACGTCGCCTTCGAGCAGCACGTGGCCGCGCGCGAACAGCGCGACGTTGATCAAACGGATCGTCTGCGGCTGCCCGATCAGCGCTTTCGCGACCTCGCCCTCGAGCCGCAGCGCAAGATGGCGCCAGTCCTGGAGTCGTTCTTCGCTATCCATGGCGGCTGCGCCGGTGCGGGCTCAGTCGGGCGCGCCGATGAAGCAGGCTTTTTCGGTCCTCGCCTGGAGCGCGCGGTAGCGCTTGATCCCCGCCTGCAACTGCGCCGCATCGCGGATGTAGCTGCCGCGCTCGCCGCCTATGCTGCTCGCCTTGCTGGCGGTGCTCAACGCCACGTACTCCTCGTATTTCAGTTCCTTGGCGAGCGCGTCGAGCGCGCACGCGCATTTGTTCGTCATCTCGAAGCGGCCCACGCCAGGATGCGCGGCGATGCATTCCTGCACGTAGAGCACGCGGTCCACGGTGGGAAAGTCGTTCGCGCGCGCGGCGCTCTGCCCGGCCAGCAGCAGGGCGGGAAAACACAGGGGGAGGAGCGCTTTCTTCATGGTGTTTGCCAGGTTGCTGCCAGATTGGTTGCGCCTTCTTCTTCGGGGGGCGGATGCCCGTTCCAACTGCCGTCCATTGCGCCGGCGCCTTCGATGAGAAGCTCCTCGACGAGCAGGGGCCGGGCCTGCGGGTCCTCGCCCGGGATCCGGGTGCGGATGCCGTACAGCCCGCCAGGAACCGCCGCCGAGAGCAGGAAGCGGTAGCTCTTGCGCGCAAATTTCTCGTACTTTGGCCGGTGCGGATCGTCCAGGAACGGACTGAGCACGATCTCCTGCCCGACGACCCCTTGTCCCTGATAGGGCAGCGTCACGTCGCGCACCACGCCGCCCTGCTGGATCGCCAGGCGCAGCCGTTTGCGGAAATGCCGTTGCGCGCCCCGCGTGAGGCGTTGCATCTCGCGCATGTCGTGCTCAAGAAAGTAGAGGATCACGGGGTTGCCTTCGGCTTGCGGCACATCGGGCACGGGCAGCCTGCGCGCTGCGCTCAGGAATACGCCCCGGGCGGCGCAGCAGCCGCCGTCGGCCCGGGCATTCAGGGCCAGGGTGACGCTGTCGGCAAAGGGCTCTTCGAGGCTTCCCCTGCGGCTGAAGCGGTAGCGCAGCAGGGTCGGGGGTTGCAGAGTTTGCAACTGCGGCGTCATGAAGAGCAGGCGCTCCGCCGGCGAGTAGTCGGGCGCCGCGTCCTGAGCGCATGCGCTCGCAACGGACAGGGCGCACAGCGCAGCGGTGGCCAGCGCCAGGCGGTGCATGGGGTTCCCGCTCATTGGGCGCATCCCGCTCAGTCGCCGGGCGCCGCGAACGAGGCATCGACCAGCGGAACGCCGTACTCCTGGAGGATCGCCGTGATCTCGGGCGCCTTGGACTCGATCAGCTGCTCGATCTGCTGCTTCCATGCGCGTTCGCCGTAGCGCAGTCCCATGGCCATCTGGTAATCGAGCCGGACGCCCTTTTCGGACTTCAGCGGCAGCACGGCCAGCGCCGGGGCCCTGACGCGCCGCGCGAAGAACCCGGCGATCGGCCCCCAAACGATGACGGCGTCGAGCCGGCCTTCGGCCAAATCCTTTTCGACGATCTCTCCCGGATAGCGTTCCGGGTCGGCGTTCATGAGCTTGTACGGCACGGCCTGCTCCAGCAGACCGTGCCGGGCCAGCCATTGCGCGGCCGGCGAGCGGTCGTAGACGCCGATGCGCAGCGTCCTCAGCCGGGCCGGATCGAGCTTCAGGAAATCCTCGCCAGAGGCCACGTGGTCCATGCCCTTGCCCTGGGGAATGACCAGCGCGTAGGTCGAGCGGTAGTAGGGCTTGGTGACCGAGACCTCGTCGAGCCCGAGCGGAACGCCCATCACGATGTCGCAGGGATAGTCCTGCCCGGGCAGCTTGAAGCGCAGCGTGTTGCGAAAGAAGGCCATGCGCTGCGGAAACGAGTAGTACGTGACGGGAAGCCCGAGCGCCTTGCCGAACAGCTCGGCGATGCGGTTCTCAATGCCCTCGCCCCGGGTGTTGGAAAAGGGCAGATTGTTCGGGTCCTGGCAAACCCGCAGCGCCTGGCGCGCCGCGGGCGCGTCCTGCGCCAGTGCCGGCGCGCAGCAGCAGGCCGCGGCCCAAATGAGAACACGAAGGCCGGTGGGCCAAGTCCTGCCGGTCTGCTGTTGGCGTCGCAGGTTCATTTCTTTTCTTCCACCCGGGCGCGGGTGATTGCGCCGTCGGAGCGGCCCTTGAGGTAGGCGTAGAGCTGGTTGATGTTGTCCATCACCATGGGGCTGTTGCCGAAGCTCTGCATCCCCTTGTCGAGGCGCCCGTCGCGCACGACCTTGATGAACTCTTCCTTCTTCAAGGTCTTCAGGCTGTTGATCAGCGAAGGGCCGACCAAGCCCTCCTGGTTCGGGCCGTGGCAGCGGTCGCAGGCTGCGGCGCGCCAGGCGCGAAAGCCCTGCATGGTTTCCGCGTCCACCTTGTAGCCGTCGGTAACCTTGTAGGGCGGATCATCGGCTGCGACGGCAACACCCGGTATGCAGGCCACACCGGCGAGCAGGAGAAGTGCGGGTAGCCACTTTGGCGTGCGCAATTGCATGGGTCAGTCCCGGATGAATATCGGATGACACGGGGGGCGCCTCTTCTCTGGAGCGCTCCCCCTGCACGGGGCATGAGAGCGGTTGCGGCTCAGTTCAGCGCAAACACGGTGAGCGAGCCACCGAGTTCGGTGTACTGGCTCAGTTCCTTGTAGCCGCCGACGGCGCCAAGCCCTTCGGTGCTTTTCTCGGGGTCTATGCCCGCCGCCATGCCAATGCCGGCCCAGCCGCCGATTCCCGAGAAAACGCCGATGAACTGCTTGCCCTTGTGCTCGTAGGTAAATACGTTGCCGATGATTCCCGAAGGCGTCTTGAACTTGAAGAGCTCCTTGCGGATGTCCTTTGCGTCCACGCACTTGAGGTAGCCCTCGAGCGTGCCGTAGCACGAGATGCCGCCAGCGGTGTTCAGCGATCCGCTCCACACCGAGAACTTTTCCGTCTTGCTCTGCACGATCTTGCCCGTTCCCGCGTCCCAGGTGATGAAGTTGCCCATGCCGCCGTGGCTGCCCGGCGTGGCGTACATCGAGAGCGTCGCGCCGATGTAGGGCTGGCCGGCCGTGTATTCAATCTTGAACGGCTCGTAGTCCATGCAGACATGGTTCGTCGGCACGTAGAACAGCTTGGTGTTCGGGTCGTACGAGGCGGGCTGCTGGTCCTTGCTGCCCAGCGCTGCGGGGCAGATTCCCTTGGTGTTCACGTCGGGGCCGTTCTGCGCGGTCGAGTATTTGGCCACCACCTGCGGACGCCCGGTCTTCATATCGACGTGCGTCGCCCAGTTCACCTTGGGGTCGTATTTCTCGGCCACCAGCAGCGCGCCGCTCACGCGGTCCAGCGTGTAGGCAAAGCCGTTGCGGTCAAAGTGCACCAGCGCCTTGGTCGGCTTGCCCTTGACGTCGATGTCCGCAAGGATCATTTCGTTCACACCGTCGTAATCCCATTCGTCGAAGGGCGTCATCTGGTACACCCAGTTGACCTTGCCGGTGTCCACGTCGCGCGACCAGATGCTCATCGACCACTTGTTGTCCCCGGGCCGCTGCGAGGGGTTCCAGGTCGAGGGATTGCCGGAGCCGTAGTACACGGCGTTGGTCGCTTTGTCAAAGCTGTACCAGCCCCAGGTGGTGCCGCCGCCGATCTTCCACTGGTCCTCCTTCCAGGTCTTGAGCGAGGAGTCCTTGCCCACCGGGGCGAGTTTGCCGTCGCTCCAAGTCATGGTCTTGACGGGGTCGATGAGCATCTCCTCGTCCGGCCCGGTGCTGTAGCCCTTCCAGGCGAGCGAGCCGTCCTTGATGTGGTAGGCAACGAGAAAGCCGCGCACGCCGAATTCGCCGCCGCTGATTCCGGTGATGACCTTGTCCTTGAAGACGTGCGGCGCGTTGGTGTTCGTCGCGCCGAGCTTCGGGTCGCCGTTCTTCACCTGCCACACCACCTTGCCGGTCTTCGCGTCCAGTGCGACCAGGGTGGTGTCCGCCTGCTGCAGGAAGACCTTGCCCTCGGCGTAGGCCAGGCCGCGGTTCACGGTGTCGCAGCACATGACGGCGATGACCGACTGGTCCTGCTTGGGTTCGTACTTCCAGAGGATCTTCTGGGTTTCGAGGTCGAGCGCGAAGACCTTGTTCGGAAACGGCGAGTGCAGATACATCGTTCCGTCCACGACCAGGGGCGAGCCCTCGTGACCGCGCAGCACGCCGGTGGAGAAGGTCCACGCGACCTGCATCTTGCCGACGTTGCCCTTGTTGATCTGCTGGAGCTTGCTGTAGCGCTGGTTGAACATGTCGCCCGCCTGGGTAGCCCAGTTCTTCGGGTTGGCGATGTTCTTTTCGACGTCGGCGTTGGCCAGCGCCCAGGCCGGCAGGCTGGCGAGCAGGGCGGCGCCGACATGGCGCGCAAGGCGACCGAGGACTTGGCGGGAAATTTTCATGCATGTCTCCTTCGATTGGCTTCCGGGGCAGCGACCACCGGACTCCTTGTTGGATTGGCTGGACAAGGGCAACCGACTGCAACATCCATGCCCACCTGTTTCCACCGCGCGCACGGCCCTGGCGATGGCGCCCGGCCCCTAGTGTCCTGCCCCGCGAATAGCGGCACATGAAACTGCGCCTTTCGCGCCATGGCGGCGTTGCAAATCCTCGCGATACCTACGGGTATCGCTGCGGTTTGCGCCTTGCCATGACGCGAAATGCATCCGTTTCATTTTGTGCCGCTATTCGCGGGGCAGAACACCAGGAGGAAATGCCGAAGGATATTTTTGGCGCGCCGGCGCAGGGGCCCTTGGCCTAGGGAAATCCCGTGGAAGTTTGTGCCGTGCGCCCATCCAGATTCGGCGCAAAGTGTCTCGCTGCAAGCGCACAGTCAAAGCCTGCACGCGCGGCTGCCAGCGCGCCGCGCAGGCGCTGACGGGGTATCCGGGGTCGAGAGCCCCGGCACAAACCCTTATCCTGCCGGAGAAGGGCACGGAACCTGCCTGTCCGAACCCCAGGCTCCCGCATGTCCACCACGCAATCCACCGACCACATTCCATGCTGCGCACCACCGACCTGACCAAGCGCTATGGCGCGCGCACGGCGTTGCAGTCGCTGTCGCTGCACCTGCCGGCGGGCCAGTTCGCGGCGCTGCTCGGTCCCAACGGGGCCGGCAAGTCAACGCTGTTCCAGGTGCTCACCGGCCTGTTCGCCGCCGACGCAGGAGAGGTCGAGGTGGCCGGCCATTCGCTGCGCCGCTCGGCTGCTGCGGCGCTGCGCAACATCGGCGTCGTGTTCCAGCAGGTCGCGCTGGACCTGGATCTGAGCATCCGGCGCAATCTGCTGTTCCATGCCGACCTGCACGGCCTGCCGCGGCGGCTCGCGCTGGAGCGCATCGCGGCGGCCTGCGCGCGCCTGAACATCGACGCCGACTTGGAGCGCAAGGTGCGCGAGCTCTCGGGCGGCAACCGGCGCAAGGTCGAACTCGTGCGCGCCGGCCTGCACGCGCCCGCCGTGCTGCTCATGGACGAGGCCACGGTCGGCCTGGACCCGAAGTCGCGCCAGGATTTGCTCGCGGCCCTGGTGTCGGATGTGCGCGAGCGCGGCCTGTGCGTGCTGTGGGCCACGCACCGCGTCGAAGAAGCCGAGCAGGCCGACCGCGTGCTGGTGCTGCACCAGGGCCGGTTGCTCGCGGACGGAACGCCCGCGCAAGTGGGCCGGGAACTGGGCGGGCGCACACTGGAGGCCGGCTTCATCGCCCGCACCGCCTGAGAGATCGCGCAGTTCCCGAAGATTGAAACCATTGGAGACACCGTATGCCACACCGCTTTTTCCCCCTTCCTGCCGCGCTGCTGCTGGCCGCC
>NZ_AFAL01000057.1 GCF_000193225.1 Verminephrobacter aporrectodeae subsp. tuberculatae At4
ACGACCAGGCCAAGGAAGGCAAGTACAGCCAGTTCTACGCGGAATTCGGCGCGGTGCTCAAGGAGGGACTGGGCGAGGACCTCGCGAACCGCGACCGCCTGGCCAAACTGCTGCGTTTTGCCAGCACCACCAGCGACGCGGTGCGCGTGGGCCTTGCCGACTACAAGGCGCGCATGAAGGAGGGCCAGGAGGCCATCTACTACATCACCGCCGATACGCTGGCCGCGGCAAGGAACAGCCCGCAGCTCGAGGTCTTCAAGAAAAAGGGCATCGAGGTGCTGCTCATGACCGACCGGGTCGACGAATGGGCGCTGAACTACCTGCACATGTTCGACGGCACGCCGCTGCAAAGCGTTGCCAAGGGCGCTGTCGATCTGGGCAAGCTGCAGGACGAGGCCGAGAAAAAGGCCGCGCAAGAGGCCGCCGAAGCCTTCAAACCGGTTCTCGCCAAGCTCAAGGAGGCGCTCAAGGACAAGGCCGAGGACGTGCGTGTGACCACCCGCCTGGTCGATTCGCCCGCCTGCCTGGTGGTGCAGGACGACGGCATGAGCACGCAGCTTGCGCGCCTGCTCAGGCAGGCCGGCCAGCAGACCCCCGAGACCAAGCCGGTGCTCGAGGTGAACGCCGAGCACGCGCTCGTCAAAAAGCTCGACGGCAGCGTGCATTTCCACGACTTGGCGCATATCCTGTTCGACCAGGCGCTGCTCGCCGAAGGTGGTCTGCCGCAGGACCCGGCGACCTACGTCAAACGGGTGAACGCCTTGCTGGTCTGAGGGCGGACGGCTGCGCCCCGCGGGTGAACTACAATCGGGCGCTTCTCGGGGGCGCATGACGCTGCCTGCGCCCAGGCCCCTTGGACCACACGGCAGTGCCGCAGCGCATGTTTCTTGGGCGGTTGCGGGGACGCATGGCCCCGCTGAGCCTGCGCTGCAATGCCCCGCGAACCCGCAGCCCGAACGAAAGCCCGTGCCATGAACACCCCCCAGACCCCTGTGCCGATCTCGCCGGTACAGGACATCGTGGCCGATATGCGCGCCGGGCGCATGGTCATCCTGGTGGACGAGGAAGACCGCGAAAACGAGGGCGACCTGGTCCTGGCCGCGGACCACGTCAGCCCCGAGGCGATCAACTTCATGGCCCGCTTCGGCCGCGGCCTGATCTGCCTGACGCTCACGCGCGCGCGCTGCGAGTTCCTCGAACTGCCGCCCATGGCGGCGCACAACGGCACGGTGTACGGCACGGCCTTCACGGTCTCCATCGAAGCCGCCGAAGGGGTGACCACGGGCATCTCCGCGGCCGACCGCGCGCGCACCGTGCAGGTGGCAGTGGCGCCAGACAGCCGGGCCGGCGATCTGGTGCAGCCGGGGCACATCTTTCCGCTGCAGGCGGTTGATGGCGGCGTGCTGATGCGCGCGGGCCATACCGAAGCGGGCTGCGATCTGGCCGCAATGGCGGGCTGCAGCCCGGCGGCAGTGATCTGCGAGATCATGAACGACGACGGCACCATGGCCCGTCTGCCCGATCTGCAAGCGTTCGCCGCAGAGCATGGCCTCCGGATAGGCTCCATCGCCGGCCTGATCGAGCACCGCAGCCGCAATGAATCGCTGCTGCACAAGCAGGGCAGCCGCGCATTGCAAACCGCCTACGGAGAGTTCAGCGCCCACGCCTTTCGCGACAAACCCAGCCAGGCGCTGCACCTCGCCCTGGTCAAGGGCCAGTGGAACACCGACGATGTGGTGCCGGTGCACGTGCACGAGTCGTTGTCGGTATTCGACGCGCTGGAGATCAACCGCTCCACGCATTCCTGGGGGCTGAACACGAGCCTGCAGTACCTGGCGGCCCAGGGCCGGGGCGTGGCCGTGCTGCTCAACTGCGGAGAAAGTGCCGCACAGTTGCTGGCCCGGTTCGAGGGCGCGGCCCACACGCCGCAAGCCCCCGGGCATGGCCGCATGGACCTGCGTACCCATGGCGTGGGTGCGCAGATTTTGCGCGCCTGCGGCGTGCACAAGATGGCGCTCATGGGCCAGCCCCCCCGCATGCCGAGCATGACGGGCTACGGTCTGGAGATCGCCGGTTTCATTCCAAAGGAGTAAGGAACATGTTTCACGCAGACAAGGGAACAGCAGGGCAACTGGACGGTAGCGCGCTGCACGTCGGCATCGTGCAGGCCCGTTTCAACGAGCAGATCACGAACACCCTGGCCGCAGCCTGCCACGCCGAGCTGCTGGCCCTGGGCGTGCAGGAGCAGCACATCACCCACCTGCGGGTGCCCGGCGCGCTGGAGGTCCCCCTGGCCCTGCAGGCCCTGGCCGAGAGCGACGACTACGACGCGCTCATCGCCCTGGGCTGCATCATCCGCGGCGAGACCTACCACTTCGAGCTGGTGGCCAACGAATCCGGCGCGGGCGTGACGCGCGTGGCGCTGGACTACCAGATCCCGATCGCGAACGCCATCATCACCGCCGAAAACCCCGAGCAGGCCGCTGAGCGCCAGAGCGAAAAAGGCGTGGACGCGGCCCGCGTGGCCGTGGAGATGGCGAATCTGCTGGCCAATCTGGAATGAGCGAAAACGCCCCCGCGCCTGTTTCGGCGCGCGCCCCGCGCCAGCCCCGCGCCAGCCCCGGCAAAGCTGGCGGCATGCACAAGGCGTCCGCGCATGCGCGCCGCAGCCGCGCGCGCGCGTTCGCACTCCAGGCGCTGTACCAGCACCTCGTGGGCGGCAGCGACGCCGCGTCCATCGACGCATTCACGCGCGACCTGACCGGTTTTCACAAGGCGGACGCGGCGCATTACGCCGCCCTGCTGCACGGCTGCATTGCCGCTGCGGCCGCTCTGGACGCGCTCATCACCCCGCTGCTGGACCGCAAGATGGCCGAGATCTCGCCCGTCGAACACGCCACGATGTGGATCGGCGTATACGAGTTCCAGCACTGCCCGGACGTGCCATGGCGCGTGGTGCTCAACGAGTGCATCGAACTGGCCAAGGAGTTCGGCGGCACCGACGGGCACAAGTACGTGAACGCCGTGCTCAACGGCCTGGCCCCCCACTTGCGTGCCATGGAAGTGGCGGCCGACAGGACCCGCAGCGCCCCAAGCCCCCGCCCCACCCCGGCCGCCGATGCCTGAACGCGGGTAAATTTTTCAGTTCTTCCCGACGCTCAGGCAGGCAACGCGGCCTTGTCCAACCGCAGCAGCGACGCCAATCGGGACCATTCCCGCAAAGTCAGCCAGCGGATCGACGGATCAAGTCGATCGTCCAACGCTACAATGCAATGCCAGTGCCCCTCCCATCCCAAGGGGCCTAGCCGCCGATTCAACCCAGCAGAAAATTGAACGGCTGGCACTGTCGCGCCCCTGCGACAGGACATCCGTTCCACGACGATCATAAGCAACCTGCCAAACTGCTTGGCAGGACAACCCGTATCAGTACCTTGAAACTCGACGTAATCACCTATTCCGGGCAGATCACCATGAACGGCTACGAAGCTGTTTGCGATCACTTGGAAAAGCGACCGGATAAAGATGCAACGCGTGCCTTGCTCATAATTGCGACGCCCGGGGGAGATCCCGATGCAGGATTCAGAATCGCGAGAGCTTTGCAGCACAGCTATCAGGACGGCTTCGAGGCTCTTGTGCCCCGTTACTGCAAGAGTGCCGGCACTCTCGTCCTATTGGGCGCAACCAAGATATTGATGGCCAATCGCAGCGAATTGGGGCCACTGGATATACAGATCAAAAAAGGGGATGAACTGTTCGGCAGAAACTCGGGTCTTGACATCAATGAAGCCGTAGGATTTTTGAGAGAAGAGACGCTGACATCGTTCAACACCTGCATGCACAAACTGGTTCAACAAGGGCTATCCACAAAAATCGCTGCAGAGATCGCGGTCAAACTGGTCAACGGTATCTTCCACCCGATATCAGCCCAGATAGAACCCCTGAAACTTGCCGAGATGCAACGAGCCACTTCCATCGCGTATACGTATGGTAGAAGATTGGTAAAGGTTGGAAGGAATGTCACACTCCAAGGCTTGATCACACTCGTCGGCGGCTATCCTTCCCATGGCTTCGTGATCGATCGGAAAGAAGCACGAACGATCTTCGAGAATGTCGCGTCCCCTGCGGACTGGCATGTTCAATTATGTGAATCTTTTCAGAAGAAATATGCTGCTCTAGTCAACGACTCGGTCGCACACATAACACTGGAAACCAAAACCATCGAAATCTCGGATCAACCCGAAGGAGCAAAAAATGATGCTGGAAACACAAGCCCTGGAGCCACTGCGAAAAGCCAAGGAACGCCTGACTCAGCAGTCATTGGAAATGGCCGAGCAAATAGCCCGAGCCCGAAGCGACAACCGGCCTCCACGAAGAGCGCTGGAAAAGGCATCCCGCTTTGATGCTGAAAACGAAGACACCGATAGCATCTGGCCCCCTGTCTGAAACTGCTTCAGTTGCGCTACCCAAGTCCGGTGCTCTCGGACCTCAAGCACATGGCCCGGAATCACATTGCACACAAGGTCGGGTGACCCTGAACATGAAATTCTCAAAACGCGCCGAGCGCATCGAACCGTTCTACGTGCTGGAAATGGCCAAGGCCGCGCAGGCCCTGGCCCGTGAGACGGCGGGCCAGGGCGGCGCGCCGATGATTTTTCTGAACATCGGCGAGCCCGACTTCAGCGCGCCCCCGCTGGTGCAAGAGGCCGCGGTGCGGGCCGTGCGCGACGGCGCCACCCGGTACGGCGACGCGCTCGGCCAGGAAGCGCTGCGCGAGCGCATCAGCGGCTGGTACCAGAGCCGCTTTGGCGTGCGTGTTCCCGCAAGCCGCATCGTGGTGACGGCGGGGGCCTCCGCCGCGCTGCAACTCGCCTGCCTGGCGCTCATCGACCCGGGCGACGAAATCCTGATGCCCGACCCCAGCTACCCCTGCAACCGCCACTTCGTGGGCGCCGCCGAGGGCCGGGCCGTTCTGCTGCCGACCACGGCAGCACAGCGCTACCAGCTCAGCGCCGACACGGTGCGCGCCGCCTGGACCGAAAAGACCCGGGGCGTGCTGCTGGCGTCGCCGTCGAACCCCACGGGCAGCTCGATCGCGCCCGATGCGCTGCGCCGCATCCAGGACGTGGTGCGCGCGCACGCCGGCACCACGCTGGTCGACGAAATCTACCTGGGCCTGTCGTACGAGGAGGCGTTCAGCCGCAGCGCGCTGAGCGTCGATGACGACATCATCAGCATCAACAGCTTCAGCAAATACTTCGGCATGACGGGCTGGCGCCTGGGCTGGATGGTGCTTCCCGAGGCCCTGGTTCCGGTGGTCGAGCGCCTGGTGCAAAACCTGTTCATCTGCGCCAGCAGCTTGTCGCAGCACGCGGCCCTGGCCTGCTTCGAACCCGAGAGCATTGCCGAATACGAACGCCGCCGCGCGCAGTTCAAGGCCCGGCGCGACTACTTCATTGCGGCGCTGCAGTCCATCGGCTTCGAGGTGCCCGTGATTCCCGACGGCGCCTTCTACGTCTGGGCCGACTGCCGCCACGTCGCGCATCGCCTGGGCGTGACCGGCAGCTGGGATTTCGCTTTCGAGCTGATGCGCCGCGCCCATGTGGCCGTGACGCCGGGGCGCGACTTCGGCACCGCGCAGACGCAGCATTTCATCCGTTTTTCCACGGCCCAATCGATGGCCCAGTTGGAGGAAGCGGCGGCGCGCCTGCGCGCTCTGCTGGCCTGAACGCGCAAGACGGGCTCTCGGCTGCAGAGCCCCGGCGCCGGGACGGACACAATGGAGTCCCGCGCGCCGCCGCCTCCGCCATACGCTCCACACCGATGCCCACCTACACCACGCTCATTTGTGCCTCCGACCTGCAATCCCTGGCCGCCAGCGGCGCACCGTTGATGGTGTTCGACTGCAGCTTCGAACTCGCGCAGCCCGCAGCGGGCGCCGGGCAATATGCCCAGGCGCACATTCCTGGCGCCCTGTACGCCGACCTGAACGCCAACCTGAGCGCCGGACATGGCGCGCCCGACGCCGTCTGCGGCGGACGCCACCCGCTGCCCGGCCGCGAGCGCTTTGCGCTGTGGCTGTCCGGCCTGGGCTTTTCCAACGCCATGCAGGCCGTGGTGTACGACCGCCAGGGCGCGAACTACTGCGCCCGCCTGTGGTGGATGCTCAAGTGGCTCGGCCACGACGCCGTGGCCGTGCTCGATGGCGGGCTACAGGCCTGGCAGACCGCAGGCGGCGCGCTGGCCCAGGGCGCAGAGCCCGCGCGCCCTGCCGCGCATTTTCAGCCGGCTCCGGCCTTGCTCCGGCTGGCCACGGCAGCGGACGTCCTGCGCCAACTGCGGCAGCCCGGCCAGACCGTGGTGGACGCCCGCAGCGCAGCGCGCTACCGGGGCGAGGTCGAGCCGCTGGACCCCGTGGCGGGCCATATCCCCGGCGCGCTCAACCGGCCGTTCACCGAGAACGTCGCGGCCGACGGCCGCTTCAAGCCGGCCGCGGTGCTGCGCGCGGAGTTTGACACGCTGCTCGCAGGCCGCGACCCGGCCACGGTGGTGCACCAGTGCGGCAGCGGTGTGAGCGCCGTGCCGAATCTGCTCGCCATGGAGGTCGCGGGGCTCGGCAGGACCGCGCTCTTCGCGGGCAGCTGGAGTGAATGGTGCAGCGATCCGGCCCGTCCGGTCGAGCGTGGGTAGGCTGCCTGCAGTCGGATGACAAACAAAGACTGGTGAAAACCCTTAGACTGCCTGCCATGATCGCAATCAAGGAATCGCCCACGGCGACCGCTGACAGAAATCCGCCGGCCCCGGCGATGGTCCCCATCCGTACTCTGGAGCCTGCGGACCGCGCGTGGATCGCCCGGCATCTGCTCGAACTCAACCCCGCGGACCGGTACCTGCGCTTTGGCTACAGCGCGAATGACGAGCAGATCCACCGTTACGTCGAGCAGCTCGACTTCGACCGGGACGAGGTCTTTGGCATCTGCAACCGCCAGCTCGAGCCCATCGCGCTGGCGCACTTGGCCTTCCCGGAGCCTGCCGAACACAAACAGTGCGCGGAATTCGGCGTCTCGGTGCTCGAGCGGGCCCGCGGCCGTGGCTTTGGCTCGTGCCTGTTCGAGCGCGCCGTGATGCACGCGCGCAATGAGGGGGTGAGCATGCTGTTCGTCCATGCGCTTTCGCAGAACACCGCCATGCTCAAGATCGCGCGCAACGCGGGCGCCAGCGTGCGCCGCGACGGGCCGGAGACCGAGGCCTACTTGCAGCTGCCGCCCGCGAACCTGGATACGCGCGTGGCCGAACTCGTCGAACAGCAGTTTGCCGAGATGGACTACCAGTTCAAACGGCAGGCCAAGCAGTTCTGGGACTTTCTCGCGTCCGTCCAGGAGGTGCGACGCGAGCACCACCCACCCACCCAGTGAACCGCGGCCGGCCTGCGGCCACGGCT
>NZ_AFAL01000056.1 GCF_000193225.1 Verminephrobacter aporrectodeae subsp. tuberculatae At4
CCCCCAAATGGGCTGGAACCCGGTGCGCCAGACGCCGCACCCCCTGTGGGCGGGCGTTGCCGACCTGAGCTATTTTTACTTCGTGCACAGCTTCTACGCCGCTGTGCAAAACGCAGCGCACGGCGCGGGCCAGGCCGACTACGGCGGCTGGTTCGCCGCGGCCATTGCCCGCGATAATATTTTTGCCACGCAGTTTCACCCGGAAAAAAGTGCGCAGCAGGGCCTGACCCTGTACCGCAACTTCCTGCACTGGAACCCCTGACCCTTCCCCGCCCGCTTCCCCTCCCCCGAACCGACACATGCTGCTCATCCCCGCCATCGATCTCAAGGACGGCCACTGCGTGCGCCTCAGGCAAGGCGACATGGACCAATCGACCACCTTTGGCGAAAACCCCGCCGCCATGGCGCGCCAGTGGCTGGCCGCCGGCGCACGCCGCCTGCATCTGGTGGACCTGAACGGCGCCTTTGCCGGCATGCCGAAGAACTACGGCGCCATCCGCTCCATCGTCCAGGCGGTCGGCGAGGATATTCCGGTGCAGCTCGGCGGCGGAATCCGCGATCTGGACACCATCGAAAAATACATCGACGACGGCCTGCGCTACGTCATCATCGGCACCGCTGCGGTGAAGAACCCCGGCTTTCTCAAGGACGCTTGCAGCGCCTTCGGCGGCCACATCATCGTCGGACTCGACGCGCGCGACGGCAAGGTGGCCACGGACGGCTGGAGCAAGCTCACCGGCCACGAGGTCGTGGACCTGGCCCGGAAGTTCGAGGACTGGGGCGTCGAGTCCATCGTCTACACCGACATCGGCCGCGACGGCATGCTCTCGGGAATCAACATCGACGCCACGGTCCGGCTCGCGCAGGCGCTGAGCATCCCCGTGATCGCCTCGGGCGGCCTGTCGAACATGGCCGACATCGAGCAGCTGTGCGCCGTGGAGGACGAGGGCGTCGAAGGCGTGATCTGCGGCCGCGCGATCTACAGCGGCGATCTGGACTTTGCCGCCGCGCAGGCACGCGCCGACGAGCTCAATGGCTGAGCCCGGGCAGATACTGCGACTGCGACACCCTCCCGACCCGCCATGCTCGCGAAACGCATCATCCCCTGCCTGGACGTGACCGCGGGCCGCGTGGTCAAGGGCGTGAACTTCGTCGCGCTGCGCGACGCAGGCGACCCGGTCGAGATCGCCGCACGCTACAACGACCAGGGCGCCGACGAACTCACCTTTCTGGACATCACCGCGACCAGCGACGGGCGCGACCTGATCCTGCCCATCATCGAGGCCGTGGCCAGCCAGGTGTTCATTCCCCTGACCGTGGGCGGCGGCGTGCGCACGGTGCAGGACGTGCGCCGCCTGCTCAACGCGGGCGCGGACAAGACCTGCTTCAACTCCGCGGCCATCGCCGACCCGCAGGTGATCGACGCCGCGTCCGCCAAGTACGGCGCGCAGTGCATCGTGCTCGCCATCGACGCCAAGCGCCGCTCGGCAGAGCAGGCGCAGCGCATCGGCGCCGAGGGCCATGCCGTGGGCGCGGGCTGGGACGTATACAGCCACGGCGGGCGCAAGAACACGGGACTCGACGCCCTGGCCTGGGCCCGGGAGATGGCGCGGCGCGGCGCGGGCGAGATCCTGCTGACCAGCATGGACCGCGACGGCACCAAGGCCGGCTTCGACCTGGAACTCACGCGCGCCGTGAGCGACGCCGTGGACGTGCCGGTGATCGCCTCGGGCGGCGTGGGCTGCCTGGAGCATCTGGCCGAGGGCATACAGACCGGCGGCGCCGACGCGGTGCTGGCCGCCAGCATCTTCCATTACGGCGAGTACACGGTGGGCCAGGCGAAGCAGCATCTGGCCGGACGCGGGATTGCGGTGCGGCTGTGATGCCGTGGTGACGTGGTGACGTGGCAGCACCGGGCATGCGCTGCGCCGTGGCACCCAAATCGCCGACAATCGGCCCCATGAACTGGATCGACGAAGTGCAATGGGACACGCAAGGCCTGGTGCCCGCAATCGCGCAGGAGCGGGGCACGGGCGACCTGCTGATGCTCGCGTGGATGAACCGCGAGGCGCTGGAGAAAACGGCGCAACTCGGCCGCGCCGTGTACTTCAGCCGCTCGCGCGGCCGGCTGTGGCACAAGGGCGAGGAGTCGGGCCACGTGCAGACGGTGCACACAATCCGCCTGGACTGCGACCGCGACGTGCTGCTGCTCGAAGTCACGCAGCACGGCCACCGACCCGGCATCGCCTGCCATACGGGGCGCCACAGCTGCTTCTTCAGCGTCCTGCAGGACGGCGCCTGGCGGGCGGTCGATCCGGTGCTGAAAGAACCCGAATCCATCTACAGCCAGCGCATGCGTTCGCATGGCTCCCATGACGCCCCCGCACCGGCCCCGCAGGACACGCTGGCGCGCCTGGCGGCCGTGATCGAGAGCCGCAAGCCCGACCAGGGTGGCGACCCCGAAAAGAGCTACGTCGCGCGCCTGCTGCACCAGGGCCCGGACGCGTTCCTGAAAAAAATCGGCGAAGAGGCCACCGAAGTAGTCATGGCCGCGAAGGACGTGGAGCATGGCGCCGACAAGTCCCGGGTCGTGCGCGAGACGGCCGATCTGTGGTTTCACTCGATGATCGCGCTGGCGCATTACGGCCTGGCGCCCGCCGACGTGCTCACCGAATTGGAGCGCCGCGCGGGCTGCAGCGGCATCGAGGAAAAGTCCCTGCGCAAGGCGCTTGCGCGCAGCGCCGAGGAGGCCGCTTCCCCATGACCGATATCTTCGACTTGGATAACCATGAGCAAAAGGCCCAGAACCTGCGGGCCATCGGCTGGCTCAGCTACATCCTGCACCTGATCGTGGCCGTGGGCGCGGTCGTTCCCGGCGCGCAGCCGGGGGCGGTGCTGCTGATCATTGCGCTGGTGCTCGACCTGGTGAAGAAGGACGACGCCGAGGGCGGCTGGCAGGCGAGCCATTTCTCGTGGCGCATCCGCACGGTGCTCTGGGCGGGGCTGCTGTACATCGTCACGGCGCCGCTGTGGCTGCTGCTCGTCGCGCCGGGATGGATCGCCTGGTGCCTGGTCTCCATCTGGTTCCTCTACCGCATCGTGCGCGGCATGGTGGCGATGCACGCGGGCCGGGCCGTCGTGAATGACTGAATCGGCAAAGGCGCCCATGCGCCTGAACTTGGCATTGCAAGGGGGTGGCTCGCACGGCGCGCTCACCTGGGGCGTTCTGGACGCGCTGCTCGAAGACGGACAGTGGCAGTTCGACGGTGTGAGCGGCACCAGCGCCGGCGCCATGAACGCCGTCGCCCTGGCGCATGGTTTCGCCCAGGCCGCGCAGCAGCACAAGGACCCGCAGGAAGCGCACCAGGCCGGCTGCGCGCTGGCGCGCGAGGCGCTCACGCGGCTGTGGGAGGGCGTGGGCACGCTGGGCAGCCTGATGTGGGGGCTGCCCATGTCGGCCACCAACCCGGTCATCGGCATGGTGCGCCAATGGCTCTCGCCCTACCAGACCAACCCGCTGGGAATCAACCCGCTGCGCAGCCTGCTCGAGCACGAGGTGGACTTCGACCTGCTGCGCGGCGCACCCGGGGGGCCCAAGGTATTCGTCTGCGCCACCAAGGTGCGCACCGGGCGCAGCCAGATCTTCTTCGGCCCCCGCCTGAGCGTCGACGCGGTCATGGCGTCCGCCTGCCTGCCGCTGCTGTTCAAGGCCGTGGAGATCGACGGCGAGCATTACTGGGACGGAGGCTACTCGGGCAACCCCGCGCTGCACCCGCTGATCTACCAGACGCAGACCTGCGACATCCTGCTGGTGCAGATCAACCCCATCACGCACCTGGAACTGCCGCATTCGGGGCCCGAGATCATGGAGCGCATCAGCGAGGTCACCTTCAACGCCAGCCTGCTGGCCGAACTGCGTGCCATCGAATTCGTGCGCCGCCTGCTCGCCGAGGGCAAGCTCGACCCGCAGCGCTACAAGAACGTGCGCATGCACCGCATCGACGGCGGCTCGGTGCTCATGCCGTTTGGCGCCGACAGCAAGATGCGCGCGGACCTGGCCTTTGTGCGCAAGCTGTTTGCGCTGGGCCGCACGGCCGGGCAGGAATGGCTGCAAGCGCACCGCCAGGACGTGGGGGTGCGCCCGAGCATCCGGATCGCAGACAATGCGTAGCGCGAACAGCACCCCCCTGCCCTACCCACCATGCACGATCCAAACTGCCTTTTCTGCAAAATCATCGCCGGCCAGATTCCCTCGAAAAAGGTCTACGAAGACGAGGGGATTTTCGCCTTCCACGACATCCACCCCTGGGCCCCGGTGCATTTTCTGATGCTCCCCAAGCTGCACCTGCCTTCGATGGCGCAGGTCACCATGGAGCACGCGGGCCTGCTCGGGCGCATGCTGGCGCTGGCGCCGCAGCTGGCGCTGGAGCAGGGCTGCAACCCGTACCCCGAGGGCGGCTTTCGCGTGATGGTGAACACGGGGCGTGACGGCGGGCAGGAAGTCCACCACCTGCACATCCACGTCATCGGCGGCCCCCGTCCCTGGCTCAAGGGCTGAATCCGTCGTCACCGCCCCTGGCTAGAATGGGGGCAATTCGTCAAGAGGTATTCCATGGGCTTTTCCATTTGGCACTGGCTGATCCTGCTGCTGATCGTCGCCTTGGTGTTTGGCACCAGGGATCTCGATAATCTGGATTGACCGCAATTCGTCAGGAGATATTCCATGGGCTCTTTTTCCCTCTGGCACTGGCTGATCGTGCTGCTGATCGTCGTCTTGGTGTTTGGCACCAAGAAGCTCAAGAACATGGGCACCGACCTTGGAAGCGCCGTCAAGGGCTTCAAGGACGGCATGAAGGACGGCTCTGCCGAGGCCCCCGCGCCCCCCGCCCCAGGCCAGGTCGCAAACAACCAGACGGCAGATGACAGAAAAACCACCATCGACGTCCAGGCCAAGCAGCCAGACTGAGCGGCCAGCCACACCCTGCGCCTGATCCATGATCGATATCGGCCTGTCCAAGATGGCGCTCATCGGCGCGGTGGCGCTCATCGTCATCGGCCCCGAAAAGCTGCCGCGCGTGGCGCGCACGGTCGGCGCCCTGCTGGGCAAGGCGCAGCGCTACGTGGCCGACGTGAAGGCCGAGGTCAACCGGTCCATGGAGCTCGACGAGCTCAAGAAGATGAAGGATCAGGTGGAGGACAGCGCGCGCGACGTGCAGCAATCCCTGCAGGCCGGCGCCAGCGCGTTTGAAAAAGACTGGGCCGATGCCGTCGGCAGCACGGACAGCGCCCCGCAGGAGCAATCTGCCGTGGTGCCGGCGTACAGGCACCCGGGGAAGAACTGGCGCCTCAAGCGTGGGGCCACTCCCCGGTGGTACAAGGCCCGGAACGGCGTGCGCAGCAAGGCCCAGTCCGGTGCGGCCCGCGTGGCACGCCACCGCCCAAAAAATCCCGCTGACGCAGCGTCCCCCGCGCGCCGCATGGGCGACGAGCCAGCCGCCCGCAAAACCCCCGACATGTCCGAAACCCCACCCCCAGAAGACGAGCTCGCCGGCACCGAGCAGCCGTTCGTGCAGCACCTGATGGAGTTGCGCGACCGCTTGATCAAGGCCCTCGTCGCCATCGCCATCGCGGCGGCGATCCTGTTCTTTCTGCCCGGCCCGGGCGCGCTCTACGACTTTCTCGCCGCGCCCCTGGTGGCGCAGTTGCCCAAGGGGGCCACGCTGATCGCCACCTCGGTGATCTCGCCCTTCATGGTGCCGCTCAAAATCCTGCTGATGTCGGCCCTCATGCTGGCCCTGCCCTTTGTGCTGTGGCAGGTCTGGGCCTTCGTGGCGCCGGGCCTGTATACGCACGAGAAAAGGCTCGTGCTGCCGCTGGTGATCTCCAGCACGCTGCTGTTCTTCGTCGGCGTGGCGTTTTGCTACTACCTGGTGTTCGGCCAGGTGTTCGCCTTCATCCAGAGCTTTGCGCCCAAGAGCATCACGGCCGCGCCCGACATCGA
Source organism: Verminephrobacter aporrectodeae subsp. tuberculatae At4 (assembly GCF_000193225.1). Taxonomy (GTDB): domain Bacteria; phylum Pseudomonadota; class Gammaproteobacteria; order Burkholderiales; family Burkholderiaceae_C; genus Acidovorax; species Acidovorax aporrectodeae. The sequence continues at coordinate 6,002 of NZ_AFAL01000056.1, forward strand.
GGCCTACCTGGGTTTCGTGCTGTCGATGTTCCTGGCCTTCGGCTTGGCGTTCGAGGTGCCGATCGCCGTGGTCGTGCTCGCGCGCATGGGCCTCGTGAGCGTGCGCAAGCTGCGCGAATTCCGCGGCTATTTCATCGTCCTCGCCTTTGTGGTCGCGGCCATCGTGACCCCGCCCGACGTGGTCTCGCAGCTGTCCCTGGCCATCCCCATGTGCCTGCTGTACGAGGTCGGCATCTGGGCCGCGCAGCTCTTCATCAAGCACACCCGGGCGCCCGACGCGGACAGCGAGAGCACGGCCTCGTCGTGACGATCAGCGCTTGCGCTGCTGTGGCCGCGGGCGGGCACCGGGCTGGATGCGCAAGTCCACCGACTTGTCCCCGCGCCGCACGTCGAATGCCGATGCGGTCCCGGGCCTGAGCGCCGCCACGGCGCTCAGCAGTTCGGGCACGTTGCGCACGTTCCTGCCGTCCACACGCACGATCACGTCGCCGGGACGCATTCCCGCCTGCGCGGCCGGACCGTCCTGCAGCACGCCGGTGATGATCACGCCCTCGGTGGCCTTCACGCCAAAGGTCTCGGCCAACTCGGGCGAGAGCTCGTTGGGCTCCACGCCAATCCAGCCGCGCGTGACCTGGCCGTCCTTGACGATGCCGTCGAGCACCAGGCGGGCCGTGGACACCGGAATCGCAAAGCCAATTCCCATGCTGCCGCCGGAGCGCGAATAGATGGCGGTGTTCACGCCCATCAGGTTGCCGTTCACGTCCACCAGCGCGCCGCCCGAGTTGCCGGGGTTGATGGCCGCGTCGGTCTGGATGAAGTTCTCGAACGTGTTGATTCCCAGCTGGCTGCGGCCCAGCGCGCTCACGATGCCGCTGGTCACGGTCTGGCCCACGCCGAAGGGGTTGCCGATGGCCAGCACCCTGTCGCCCACGCTCAGCCCGTCGGAATTGCCCAGAACGATGACCGGCAGCTTGTCGAGTTCGATCTTCAGGATCGCCAGATCGGTGTCCGGGTCGGTCCCGATCACACGGGCACGGGTGCGGCGGCTGTCGGTGAGCGTGACCTCGATCTCGTCAGCGCCCTCGACCACATGGTTGTTCGTGAGGACATAGCCGTCCGGGCTGACGATCACGCCGCTGCCCAGCCCGGCCTGCGCCTGGCTGCCCTGGTCGCCAAAGAAGAACTGATACCAGGGGTCGTTGCTGCGCGGGTGGCGCACCTCCTTGCTGGTATTGATGCTGACCACGGCGGGCGCGGCCTTGCGCGCCGCCGCGCTGAAACTGCCGGCGACCGGCTGCAGCACCGGGGTGGCGGGGGCCTCCAGCAATGCGATCCCCGCGCCGGAGCGCGTCGCCACCCGGCCCAGCCACTCGGGCTGCAGGGTGGCGACGACGAAGTAGGCGGCAACGAATACCGTCACGGCCTGGGAAAACAACAGCCAGATGCGCTTCATGGAATCTTGGTGTACAGGTGGTGGAGATGCAGGAGAGGGTTTTGCCAGTGCGCCGGCCAGGACCGTCTCCCAGGGCGCATTCTCCCTCAATGCGCGGGGAGGCATTCCCGTTCGGGTCCCGGGCAGTGCACGCGGCATGAATCATTGCTACCATCGGCCGCAGGACAGGACAGGAGTGCATGTGCCATGATTACCGTTACCATCCCCCCCGCCGAGAAGCTCAGCATTGCCCTGCCGCCGGAAATCGCCACCCTGGTGCGCCATGCCGTGGAGGCCGGCGAGTATCCATCGAGCAGCGAGCTGATCCGCGACGCGCTGCGCGACTGGAATGACAAGCGCCAGCGCCAGCAAGGCCCGGACGAACTGCGCCAGCTGTGGCAGCAAGCACTCAACGACCCACGCCCCCCGGTGGCCGCCGACGCCGTGCTGGACCGTCTGGAGCACAGGTACCAAGCGATGATCGACGGCGGCGCTGCACTGCGCAGCTGATGCAGCTCGCGTTCTCCGCGTTCGTCGAGGACGACCTGCAGGCCATCGGCGACCATATTGCAGCAGACAACCCGGCGCGCGCGGTTTCCTTCGTGCGCGAAATCCGGACGCAGTGCCACAAGCTCGCCGAATACCCGTTGCGATACCGTCTGCGCCCGGACATCGGACCAGAAGTCCGCCTCGTTCCCATACACCGCTACGTAATCCTGTTTCGCGTCGTCGGCGACACCGTCAGGGTCGAGCGCATCGTGCATGGTGCACGCGACCTGCCCATGCTGCTGCCCGGGCCTGGGAGCGATGACGGCTGATGAGCCAGACGATGAGCACGCTATATGTAGCTCGCATCGGTTCCATGAAAATCCCACTTTTTGTACAAGAGCATGAGCATCCCCCGTTCCCAACTTCTGCAGGCATTTGACAGCCTGCTGCAACCCGGGCGTTTCCAGGACTACGGCCCCAACGGCCTGCAGGTCGAGGGCAGGGCCGGGATCGCGCGCATCGTCAGCGGCGTGAGCGCGAGCCGCGCGCTGATCGAGGCGGCGATCGCCGCGCGCGCGGACGCCCTGTTCGTGCACCACGGCCTGTTCTGGCGCGGGCAGGATGGCCGCGTGACCGGCTGGATGAAGCAGCGGCTGCAACTGCTGCTGGCGCACGACATCAACCTGTTCGCCTACCATCTGCCGCTCGACGCGCACGCCGATCTGGGGAATAACGCGCAACTCGGCCGCGTGCTCGGCCTGTGCGCCGACGCGCGCTTTGGCGAGCAGGACCTGGGCTTTGCGGCGCCCGCGGCGTTTGCGCATGCCCAGGCCCTTGCGGACCATGTGGCGCAGGCCCTGGGGCGCGCCGTGACGCTGGTCCAGCCGCTGGCCATGGACGGCGTGCCGCCGCGCCCCATCCGCCGTGTGGCCTGGTGCACGGGGGGCGCGCAGGGCTGGTTTGAAGCGGCCATCGCAGCCGGTGCCGACGCCTTCATCACCGGAGAAATCTCGGAACCCCAGGCGCATCTGGCGCGCGAGATGGGCGTGGGCTTCATCGCTGCCGGGCACCACGCGACCGAGCGCTACGGCGCACCCGCGGTGGCGGCGCAGGTGGCCGCGCAGTTCGGGCTATGGCACCAGTTCATCGAGATCGACAACCCGGCGTAGCCAGCCGCCGCCCGGGGGCTTCTACCGGGCCAGTTCCTTGCGCACCGCCGCGACCTGGCGGCGCGAGACGGCGAGCAGTTCGGTCGAACCCTGGAGCCGCACGGCCCAACCCTCCCCTTCCTCGGAGTCGTAGTGCTTTTCGAGGGCGCGCATGGCGCGGCGTGCCACCAGCGCGTTGCGGTGGATGCGCATGAAGCGTGGCGCGAACCGGGCCTCCAATTCGCTCAGCGCGCTGTCCACGATGTAGCTGCGCACGGTGGTGCGCACGGTCACGTACTTTTGCTCGGCCTTGAAATACAGCACCTCGTCCAAGAGCAGGCGCTCGGTGCGGCCCCGGTCCTGAATCAGCAGGGACTCGCCGTCGGGCACGCCCGCGGCAGCCGCGGGAGCACCCGCGCCCGCGCTGCGTTGCACCTTGGCCAAGGCCTGCAGCAAGCGCTCGCGGCGCACGGGCTTGGTCAGGTAGTCCAGGGCCTCCAGATCGAACGCACTCACTGCGTGCCGGGCATGCGCCGTCACGAACACCACGGCCGGGGACCGGGGCAGGGCCCTGAGCTGGTGCGCCAGGGCCAGACCGTCGAGCCCGGGCATGTGGATGTCCAGCAGCACCAGGTCAAAAGCGCTCCCGCCCGTGGGGCCCAGCCGCGCCATCGTTTCGGCGGCGTTCGCGGCCTCGGCCAGCGTTCCGTGCTGCGTCTCGGCGCAGTCGGTCAGCAGGCTGCGCAGGCGGCTGCGCGCCAGGGCCTCGTCGTCAACGATAAGAATGTTCATGGTCGATGGGGGCAGGCTCTGCGGTGGCTGCGGCGCCGCGCGGGGATATGCCCCTTCCCGGGGCCGGGCGCTGGCGGGTTCTTGGGGGATCGGCGGCGGGCAGGGTAATGCGCACTTGGTACAGGCCGTCGCGCACGCTGGCGCTGAACCCACCCTGCACGTCGTGCAGCAGCGCCAGCCGGGCGCGCACGTTGGCCAGCGCAATGCCATGGCCGGCGCGGCCCTCGCGCGCGCCGTTTCGCTCTTCTCCCGAAGGCAGGGTATTGCTGATGCGCACCACCACCCGGTCGCCGCGCAGTTCGGTCCGCACGCACAGCCGCCCGCCGCGCGGGTCGGGTTCGATGCCATGCTTGACGGCGTTTTCCACCAACGGCTGGAGCAGCAGCGGGGGCAGGCGGGTGCCATCGGCGCGCGGGTCCAACTGCCACTGCACCTGCAGGCGCGCGCCAAAGCGCACCGCCTCGATCGCCAGATAGTGGCGCGCGAGCGTGATTTCTTCGGCCAGGGTGATCGACTCGCCCTGTTCCACGAGCGCGTGGCGGAACAGGTCGCTCAGGTCTTCGAGCAGCGCTTCGGCCCGGGCCGGCTCCTGCCGCACCAGCGCAATCGCGCTGTTCAGGGTGTTGAACAGAAAGTGCGGGCGGATGCGCGACTGCAACTCGACCAGGCGCGCCGTGGTGGCCGCGGGCGTGCGCCCGCGCGCGCGCAGCACCAGCGCCGTCACCAGCAACGCCGCCAGCAGGCTCCCCGCAGCGGCGCTGGCCGACCAGGGGGGCGCGTCCGTCATGCCCACCAGCGCCAGCATGGCGCAGGCGTAGACGCCGGCCAGGGCCCCCAGCAGCACGCCCGCAACGTATTGCTGCGCGGTGCGCAGGCGCTGCAAAACGGTCTTCAGGCTACAGGCGGTGATGAGCCACACCAGGGTCGCGGGCAGCGTGCCGCTCGTCAGCAGCGCCAGGGTCATGCTCCACTCGCCGAGGCTGCGCGATTCGAACAGGGCGCCCACGCCCACCACCAGTTCCACGAACAGCACGGCGCGCAGCACCACGCCGAGCTGGCAGGCGTCGAACACCAGCACCGGCCTCCCCGCGGGCCAGGCGCCGCGCAGGCCGGCTCCGGGCGGGGTCGAATCCGGCTGCGGGGTCGATAAAATCTGGCTGCTTTGCATTGCGGCATCCGGGCGACCCGGGTGTCTGGACACCACCGGATTATTCCCCTCCCATGCCCAAAACCCAAGCCAATACAGACGCCTGCGCAGCGCCCGCGAACCAGCTCGAGACCAAGGCCCGCGCCTGGTCCGCGCTGTTCTCCGAGCCCATGAGCGATCTGGTCAAGCGCTACACCGCCAGCGTGTTCTTCGACCAGCGCCTGTGGCGCGCGGACATCGCGGGCAGCCTGGCGCACGCCGAGATGCTCGCCGCGCAGGGCCTGATCTCGGAGCAGGACCATGCGAGCATCGGGCGCGGCCTGGCGCAGATCGCATCCGAGATCGAATCCGGCGCGTTTGCCTGGAAGCTCGATCTGGAAGACCTGCACCTGAACATCGAGGCGCGCCTGACGCAGCTGGTGGGCGACGCCGGCAAGCGCCTGCACACCGGGCGCAGCCGCAACGACCAGGTGGCGACCGACCTGCGCCTGTGGTTGCGCGGCGAAATCGACCTGATCGTCGGCCTGCTCGGGGAGCTGCAACGCGCGCTGCTCGACCTGGCCGAGCAGAACGCCGAGGTGATCCTGCCCGGCTTCACCCACCTGCAGGTGGCGCAGCCCGTGAGCTTTGGCCACCACCTGCTGGCGTACGTGGAGATGTTTGCGCGCGACGCCGAGCGCATGCAGGAGGTGCGCCGGCGCGTGAACATGCTGCCGCTGGGCAGCGCCGCGCTCGCCGGCACCAGCTACCCGCTGGACCGCGAGCGCGTGGCGCGCACGCTGGGCATGGTGGACGCGAGCGGCTTGCCCGCGCTGTGCCGCAACAGCCTGGACGCAGTGAGCGACCGCGACTTCGCCATCGAGTTCAGCGCCGCAGCGAGCCTGTGCATGGTGCACGTGAGCCGATTCTCGGAGGAGCTCGTCCTCTGGATGAGCCAGAACTTCGGCTTCATCCGGATCGCCGACCGCTTCACCACCGGCTCGTCGATCATGCCGCAGAAGAAGAACCCCGACGTGCCCGAACTCGCGCGCGGCAAGACCGGGCGCGTGTTCGGCCACCTGGTGGGACTCCTGACCCTGATGAAGGGCCAACCCCTGGCGTACAACAAGGACAACCAGGAGGACAAGGAGCCCCTGTTCGACACGGTGGACACGCTCAAGGACACGCTGCGCATCTTTGCCGAGATGGTCGGCGGCGAGACCGACCCCGCCAGCGGCAGGAAGGAGGGCGCAATCACCGTGAACGCCGCCGCCATGGAGCAGGCCGCGCGCAAGGGCTACGCCACGGCCACCGACTTGGCCGACTACCTGGTGCGCAAAGGTCTGCCCTTTCGCGACGCGCACGAAACCGTTGCCCACGCCGTGCAGGCAGCCGTAGCGCATGCCTGCGACCTGTCGGAACTGCCGCTGAGCGTGCTCCAGGGCTTTCACCCGCAGATCGAAAAAGACGTGTACGAGGTGCTGAGCCTGCGCGGTTCGCTCGCTGCGCGCAACACGCCGGGGGGCACGGCGCCCGCGCAGGTGCGCGCCCAGTTGGCCCACCACCGGGCGCGTCTGGCGCAGTGACCGGACGCTGCGCATCTTGCCCCAGTGGGGCGCCAACAACAGCCCGCAGGATCCGGCCTCGCGCGGGCCCTTATCCCGAAACACATTTGCTGCATCACTCTTAGAATTCTTACCAATCGTCGCCGCCATTGCCCTGCCATGCGCCCTTTCCCCCACCGCCTGATCTGGCTGGCGCTGCTGGTCTCCCTGGGGATTGGCGCATTGTTCGCCCATGCGATCTGGACCATCCGCAGCGACAAGTGGGACTACGCACGCCAAACCAATGACAGCCTGGCCCGGACCCTGGGCCATGGGCTGAGCGGGTCGCTGGAGTCGTATGACAAATCGATCGACGGCGTGGCCCGCGAGGTGAGCCGGCCCGACGTCTGGGCCTTGCCGCCCGCGCTGCGCGCGCGCGTGGTGTTCGACCACTCACCGCACACGCGCGGGGTGAGCGACATTCTGGTGCTCGACGCGCGCGGCGATGCGGTGCTCGACTCGGCGAGTCTCTCTGCGCGCAAGGTCAACTTTGCGGACCGTGAGTTCTTCCTGGCCTTCAAATCGGGCGGACACAAGGGCTTGTACATCGGCAAGTCCACCCTCTCGCGCCTCTCGGACCAGAACATCCTGCCCATGGCGCGGGCCTACCACCACCCGGACGGCAGCTTTGCCGGGGTGGTTTCCGGCGTCCTGTTTCTGCGCTATCTCGACGAATTGTTTGGCACCCTGAATCTGGGCTCCGACAGCGAAGTCACCCTGTTTCGCCTGGACGGCACCGTGATCGCGCGCTTTCCCCATGAAAACGCGAACCCTGGACACCCCGCCGCAGACCCCGTCATGCTCGCGCATTTTCAGGCGCAGAACAGCGGCAGCTTCGTGGACGCGGCCCCGTCCAACGGCGTGCAGCACCTGCACTCGTTTCTCCGTCTGGGCGATTACCCGCTGGTCCTCGACGTGGCCCAGTCCACGCAAACCATCGCTGCCCGGTGGTACCGCAGCGCCCTGGTCCTGGGCGCCTTCACCGCGCTGCTCATGGCCGGCTGCGTGGGGCTGGCGCTGCTGTTCGTGCGCGAGTTGCGCCTGCGCCAGCAGGTCTCGGCGCGGCTGCACGAGGCCGAGCACGACCTGCGCACCATCTTGAACAACATGCCCTCGATGATCGGCTACTGGGACCATCTGCTGCGCCTGCGCTTCGTCAACCAGGCCTACGTCGCATGGTTCGGCATGCAGCCCGAAAAACTGCGCGGAATGCACGCCAGCGAGTTGCTCGGCGAAGCGCTGTTCGGCCAGGACCGGCCCTTCCTGGAGCGCGCATTGCACGGCGAGCCCCAGCTGTTCGAGCGCACCCTCACCGACGGGCGAGGCCAGACGCGCCACACCCTGGCCTCGTACCTGCCAGACCCCGAACCCGGCAGTGGCCGGATCCGCGGAATCTTCGTGCAGATCACGGACATTTCGGAGCGCAAGCGCATGGAGAACGAGCTGTTCGACGAAAAAGAGCGCATGCGCCTGACGCTGCAATCCATCGGCGACGCCGTGGTGTGCACCGACGCCAAGGGCCACGTGAGCTATCTGAACCCGGTGGCCGAGCGCCTCACCGGATGGTCGTGCGGCGACGCATCGGGGCGCGACGTGGACGCCGTCGTCAGCCTGCGCAGCCCGGACGGCGCGAGGATTCGCCGGCTGCACACGGTGATCGAGGAGCGGGCCGACCTGGGCCTGATGCGCGGCGTGGTCGTGCACCGCAAAACGGGGCAGCGCTTCACGGTGGAAGAAACCGCCAGCCCCATCACCGACCGCCAGGGCTGCGTGACCGGCGCCGTCGCCGTGCTGCGCGACGTGACGCAGACGGTCGCCATGTCCGAGCGCATGGCGCACCTGGCCCAGCACGACGCGCTCACCGACCTGCCGAACCGGGTGCTGCTGCAGGACCGGGCGCAATTGGCCATCGCGCAGGCGCGCCGCGACGGCAGGTCGCTGGCCGTGATGTACCTGGACCTCGACGGATTCAAGCAGGTCAACGACAGCCTGGGGCACGCCGTGGGCGACCTGCTGCTGGTGCAGGTCGCGCGGCGCCTGAAGGCTTCCGTGCGCGCGTCGGACACGGTGTGCCGCCAGGGCGGGGACGAGTTCGCGGTGCTGCTCCCGGGGCTCGACGGCGAGGCGCCCGCGTGCGCCGTGGCGCGCAAGATCCTGGCGTCCTGCGAAGGGACCTTCGACCTGGCCGGGCAGCCGCTGCGCATCGGCGTGAGCGGCGGCATCGCGCTGTATCCGCAGCATGGGGACAGCTTCGACACGCTCTCGCGCCATGCGGACAGCGCCATGTACGTCGCCAAGCGCGGCGGGCGCATGCGCTTCATGCTCTACCAGGGGCCGGGCGCCGAACCCCTGTCCGTGCTCGCCGACGCGGCGCCGCCCGCGGCCTCGAACGCAGGCGGTGCATGATCGCGCGCTGCGAGAGCGCAACCCTTTCTGGAGTCTCCCCATGCCCGACCTGAGCAAAATCACCTGCATCGAAGACCTGCGCGCCATGGCCCGGCGCCGCGTGCCACGCATGTTCTACGACTATGCCGATTCGGGCTCGTACACCGAGGGCACCTACCGCGCGAACGCGGCCGATTTCCAGCGCATCGGGCTGCGCCAGCGCGTGGCCGTGAACCTGGAGAACCGCAGCACCCGCACGACCATGGTCGGGCAGGACGTGGCCATGCCGGTGGCGATCGCGCCCACGGGGCTCACCGGCATGCAGCACGCCGACGGCGAAATCCTGGGCGCGCGCGCGGCGCGAGACTTCGGCATTCCCTTCACGCTATCGACCATGAGCATCTGCTCGCTCGAGGACATCGCCGAACACACGGGGCGCCACCCCTTCTGGTTCCAGCTGTACGTGATGCGCGACCGCGATTTCATCGAACGCCTGATCGACCGCGCGCGGGCCGCGAACTGCTCGGCGTTGCAGCTCACGCTGGACCTGCAAATCCTCGGGCAGCGGCACAAGGACGTGAAAAACGGCCTGTCCGCGCCGCCCCGACCCACGCTGCGCAACCTCATCAATCTGGCGACCAAGCCGCGCTGGTGCCTGGGCATGTTGGGAACGCAGCGCCGCAGCTTCGGCAACATCATCGGCCACGCCAAGGGCGTGGGGGATCTGTCCGCGCTCTCCGCCTGGACCGCCGAGCAGTTCGACCCCCGGCTCAACTGGGGCGACGTGGAATGGATCAGGAAGCGCTGGGGCGGCAAGCTGATCCTCAAGGGAATCATGGACGCCGAGGACGCGCGCCTGGCCGCGAACACCGGCGCCGACGCGCTCATCGTGAGCAACCACGGCGGCCGCCAGCTCGACGGCGCGCCCTCGTCGATCGCCGCGCTGCCGGGAATTGCCGCTGCGGTGGGTAAGGACATCGAGGTCTGGATGGACGGCGGAATCCGCAGCGGGCAGGACGTTCTCAAGGCCCGCGCGCTGGGCGCGCGGGGCACGCTGATCGGGCGCAGTTTTCTCTACGGCCTGGGCGCCTTCGGCGAGGCCGGGGTGACGCGCGCGCTGCAAATCATCCACAAGGAACTGGACATCACCATGGCGTTCTGCGGCCAGACCGACATCGAGCGCGTGGACGCGTCGATCCTGTTGCCGGGCAGCCATCCGGGCGCACCCCGGAATGCATTCGTTGATTCGTTCAGGGCCTGAGCAGCAGCGCGTCTACCGCCTCGATGTCCTGCTGCGAGAGCGTGCCGGCCGCCTGGCGCAGTTTGAGCGTTCCCAGCAGCAGGTTGTAGCGCGCCTGGGCCAGGTCGCGCTGGGTCTGGAAGAACTGGCTTTGCGCGTTGAGCACGTCGATGTTGATGCGCACACCCACCTGGTAGCCGAGCTTGTTCGCGTCCAGCGCGCTCTGGCTGGACGCTTCGGCGGCCTCCAGGGCCTGGATCTGGGCCCTGCCCGACTGCACGCCAAAGAAGGCCGCACGCGCCGCCTGGGCTGCGCTGCGGCGCGCGGTCTCCAGGTCCGTCGTGGCTTTTTCTTCGAGCGCCAGGGTTTCCTTGATGCGGTTCTGTACGGCAAAGCCGGAGAACAGCGGCAGGTTCAGCGCCACGCCCAGGCTGGCGTTGCGCAGGCGGCTGTTCACGCCGGGCGCGGAGATCGTGCCGTTCGGGTTGCGCGTGATGGTGTAGCCCGCTTGCAGGTCCAGCGTGGGCAGGTGGCCGGTTTGCGCCTTGCGGGTCTCCAGGCGCGCGCTCTCCAGGGCCGAGGCCGCCTGGCGCACCGCGGGCTGCTGCGCGCGCGCGCTATCGACCCAGGCGCTCACGTCGTCGGGCTGCACGCCGGGCAGTTGCACGGGCCAGACCAGTGGCTGCGGCCGGGCGCCGCTGCTGCCCACGAGTTGGTCCAGCGCCAGGCGTTTCACGCGCAGGTCGTTTTCGGCGGCGATCTCCTGCGCCACGACCAAGTCGTAGCGCGCCTGGGCCTCGCGGGAATCGGTGATGGAGGTGGCGCCGATGTCGAAGTTGCGCTTGGCGAACGCCAGCTGCTCCGAGACGGCGGTCTTTTGCGCCTGCACGAAGCCCAGGCTGTCCTGCGCGGCGAGCACGTCGAAATAGGCCTGGCTCACGCGCAGCAGCAGGTCCTGCACGGCCGCGTCCCACTGCGCCTGCGCCATGTCCACGCCGCGCTGGCCCTGTTCCAGGGTGATGCGGTTGGCCGGGCGGTACAGCGGCTGGGACGCGCTCAGGCCCAGCGTCTGCGTCGTTCCGGTGTTGTCCACCAGGGGGCGGCTCAGGGCCGCGTCAACGCGGTTCGCGCCGCTGCTCAACGTGGCGCTGGGCAGCAGGCCGGCGCGGGCCTGTTCGGCGCGGTGCAGCGCTGCGTCGAACTGGGCGCGGGCCGATTGCCAGGCGGTGTCGTAGGCGCGGGCCGATTCGAGCAACTGCAACAGGCTCTGCGCCCGGGCCGGGGCGCACAGCGCTGCGGCCAGGAGCGCGAGCGCCAGGACGGGAGTGCGGGGCAGGGTCATGGGTTTCTTCGCATGGGTTTGCGCAGCCGGGGCGTGTGTCGTGCGCAGCAGCCCGTCAGTAGCGGGGCACGCCGGGGTCGCTTTCCTGCGACCAGGCGTCGATTCCGCCGGTGACGTTCGCCACCTTCGCAAAGCCCTGCTGCTCCAAAAACGCGGCCACGCGCAGGCTGCGCGCGCCGTGGTGGCACAGGCAGGCGACGGCGCGCTCCGGGTCGAGTTCGGCAAGCCGCGCGGACAGTTCGCCCATGGGGATGGCGCACAGCTCGAAGCCCTGGGCGCGCACGCTCGCGGTTTGCCGCTCCCAGGGCTCGCGCAGGTCCAGCACCATAGGTCGGCCATCGCCTGCGGCGGCAAACCAGGCCGGCAATTGGGCGGGGCGGACGTGATCGATCATGGCCGGGTGTCAGAACGCAAAGCCCGATGGCTCGGGGAAATGCAGCAGCCGCGGCGCGCAGGTGTCCCAGGGGCTGCTGGTCTCCACGCGCCCGTGCGTGCGGCGCGCAACGCAAAAACGCATCATCGGCTCGCTGCCCACGATGGCGCCCAGGCGGCCGCCGTCGCCAAGTTGCGCGAGCAACTCTGCGGGCAATTCGGCCACCGAGCCGCTGAGCACGATCACGTCGAAGGGGCCGCCGGCAATGGGGTCGCGGGCGCCGTCGGCCTGGCGCACCTCGGCGTTGTGGATCGCGGCGCGGCGCAGGTTTTCGCGCGCCATATCGGCGAGCGCAGGGACGATTTCGAGCGTGATCACCTGCGCTGCGCTGCGCGCGAGCAGGGCCGCCATGTGGCCGCTGCCGGTGCCGATTTCGAGCACGCGATCGCTGGGCCGGATTTGCAGGTCCTGCAGCATGCGCGCCTCGACGCGCGGCGCCAGCATGCAGCGGCCCAGGGCGTCCTCGGCGTCGCCGCCCGGCAGCGGGATCTCCAGGTCCATGAACGCCATGCCGCGGTAGACCGCGGGAACGAAGTCCTCGCGGTGCACGCTGGCCAGCAGGCCGAGCACGCCGGCGTCGAGCACGCTCCAGGGGCGGATCTGCTGCTCGATCATGTGGTAGCGGGCCAGGGCCGCGGGGTCGCTGCCGTCGGCGGACATGTTCAGGGGCATGCTCATGGGATTTTTCCAGGGGTGGGGCGCGGGCGGCTCGAGCCCTCGATTCTAGTGTCCTGCCTCGCGCACATCAGGCGCCGCCGCCGCAGCGCGCCTGAAGCCGCGCAGCGCCCAGCGCGCGAGATCGTCCATATAGCAATACACCACGGGAACCACCACCAGCGTGAGCAGCGACGAGGTGATCACCCCGCCGATCACCGCCTGCCCCATGGGCGCACGCTGCTCGGAGCCCTCGGACAGGGCGAACGCCAGCGGCACCATGCCGAAGATCATGGCCAGCGTGGTCATGATGATGGGGCGCAACCGCACGCGCGCGGCGAGCAGCAGAGCCTCGGTCCGGGGCAGGCCGGCGACGCTGCGGCCCTGATCGTCCAGGTGCTCCTGGCACGCGCGGATCGCAAAGTCCACCAGCAAGATGGCGTTCTTCGTCACCAGGCCCATGAGCATCACCACGCCGATGACGGAGAACATCGACAGCGTGGAGTGGAATACGAGCAGCGCCAGCACCACGCCGATGAGCGTGAGCGGCAGCGAGCTCATGAGCGCCAGCGGCTGCAAAAAGCTCTTGAACTGGCTCGCCAGAATCATGTAGATGAAGATCACGGCCAGCACCAGCGCCGAGGTGGCGTAGCCGAACGACTCGGCCATGTTCTTGGTGGAGCCGCCAAACTGGTAGCGGTAGCCGGGCGGAAAGACCATGGCATCGAGCGCCTCTCTGATGTCGGCCGACACCTCGCCCGCCGCGCGCTGCGCCGTGTTCGCGTTCACGGCCACCTCGCGGGTCATGTCGCGCCGGGTGATCTGGTTCGCGCCCGTGGATTCGACGACGCGGGCCAACTGGTTCAGCCGCACGATGCGCGTGCTGCCGTCGGTCGCCGTGAACGCAAACGGCAGGCGCTCCAGGTCCTCCACGGTGCTGCGCGCCTCAGGGGCCAGGCGCACGTTCACGTCGTAGGTCTGGTCGTCGGGCGCGCGCCAGCTGCCCACCAGGGTGCCGGCCACCAGGGTGCGCAGCGCGGCGGCCATCCGGGCCAGGTCCAGGCCCAGGTCAGACGCGGCGTCGCGCCGGACCTCGAGCGCGATCACGGGCTTGGCGGGCTTGGCGCTGCTGTCCAGATCCACCAGCCCGGGGATGCCGCGCAGATTTTCGACGGCGCGTGCGGCGAGCCGCTCGAGCTCCTGCTGGTCGGGGCCCTTGAGCGAGAACTCGATCTGCTTTTGCCCGCCCACCGGGTCCAGCAGGCCGACGTGGGTGACGGTGATTCCCGCCACCTGCGCCAGGTGCTCGCGCAGCACGCCGGACATCTGCTCCACGCTGCGGCTGCGCTCCTTGCGGTCCACCAGGCGCACGAAGATGCCCGCGTAGTTCTTGCCCTTGACGTTGCCGGTGTTGATCGTGGTCAGCGTGTAGCGCACCTCGGGCAGCGCGCGCAGCACGCCCTCGACCTGCCGCGCCTTGGCCTCGGTGGCCTCGAGCGACGAGCCCACGGGGGTGTAGAAGGTGATGACGCTTTCCGAGAAATCGGCCTTGGGGACGAATTCGGTGCCGAGCAGCGGAAGCATGAAGAGGCTCAGCACAAAGGTCCCCAGCGCGATCGCCAGGGTGGCGATCTTGTGCAGCAGCGACCAGCGCAGGATCCGCTGGTAGCCCTCGGCCAGCGCCTCGGTGGCGTATTCGAACCAGCCGGTCACGCGGCCGATGCTCTTGTCGTACCAGGTGCGGGGCGCGGCACGCTGCCCGGGGACATGGATGCTCGGGTCATGCCAGACGCTCGAGAGCATCGGGTCGAGCGTGAAGCTGACGAACATCGAGAGCAGCACCGCGACCACGATGGTGATGCCGAACTCGTGGAAGAACTTGCCGATGATCCCGCCCATGAAGCCGATCGGCAGGAACACGGCGACGATGGACAACGTGGTCGCGAGCACCGCCAGGCCGATCTCCTGCGTGCCGTCCATGGCAGCGGCGTAAGCGCCCTTGCCCATCTGCACGTGGCGCACGATGTTCTCGCGCACCACGATCGCGTCGTCGATGAGCAGGCCCACGCACAGGCTCAGCGCCATCAGCGTGATCATGTTGATGCTGAAGCCGAACAGGTGCATGAACAGGAAGGTGCCGATCAGCGCAATCGGCAGCGTGAGCCCCGTGATCACGGTCGAGCGCCACGAGTTCAGGAACAGGAAAACGATCAGCACCGTGAGCGCCGCGCCTTCGATCAGCGTGTGGCGCACATTGTTCACGGCCACGCGGATCGGGCGCGCGGTGTCGCCCACGGCCTCCAGGCGCACGCCCGGCGGCAACTCATTGCGCAGTTCGGCGACGGCGGCGTTCAGGCCATCGACCACCTCGATGGTGTTCTCATCCTGCGCCTTTTGCACCGTCAGCAGCAGCGTGCGCTGGCCGTTGTACAGCGCCAGGTCCTCGAGTTCCTGCGCGCCGTCGTGCACGCGCGCCACCTGCTCCAGGCGCACCGGCGCGCCATTCCTGCGCGCCACGATGATGCGGCCGAAGTCCTCGGGGCGCTGCATGCGGGCGTCGATGCGCAGCAAGCGCTCCTGCGTCAGCGAGCGGATGGCCCCCAAGGGCAGGTCCTGGTTCTCGTTCTGCACGGCGCTCACCACCTGCTCGGGCGCCACGCCAAAGGCCTCGAGCGCCTGCGGGTTCAGGTAGACGTTGATCTCGCGCCGGGTCGCGCCCACCAAGTTCACCGCGCCCACGCCGCGCACGTTTTCCAGGCGTTTCTTGAGGGTCTGTTCGGCCCAGGCGGTCAGCTCCATCGCGCTGCGGGCGCTGCCGCCGGCCCCGTCCTCGGGCAGAACGGCGAGCGACCACACGGGGCGGCTCGCCGGGTCGAAGCGCAGCACGCGCGGCTCCTTGACCTCGGTGCGCAGCAGCGGGCGCACGGAGGCCACCTTCTCGCGCACGTCTTCCGCGGCCTTGCGGCCATCGATGGACAGCTGGAACTCGACGCTCACCACGGACGTGCCCTCGTAGCTGCGCGAGGTCAGGGCGCTGATTCCCGAGATCGAGTTCACCGCATCCTCGATCTTCTTGGTGACCTCGCTCTCGACGATCTCGGGCGCCGCACCGGGGTAGTCCGCAATGACGATGACGATGGGAAAGTCAACGTTCGGAAACTGTTCGACCTTGAGCCGCTGGTAGGAGAAGACACCCAGCACCACGATGGCGAGCATCACCATCGTGGCGAACACGGGGTTCTTCAGGCTGACCTTGGTGAACCACATGGCGCGTCAGGGCGTCGTGCGCGATACGGCCGCCGGGGGCCGCGCAGGGGCTGCCGCTGCAGCGCTGGAGACGGCCGTGCCTTCGCGCAGCGCACCGATGTGGCCCGCGATCACCGGCGTTCCCTCGGCCACCCCCTCGACCGCCACCAGCGTCTGCCCGTCAACCACGGCGCGGTTTGCGGTCCTGACCTGCACATGCCGCACCTGACCGTCCTTGAGCGTCTGCACATAGGGCGCGGGCTTGTCGGTGCGCACCGCGTCCAGTGGAACGGCCAGCAGTTCGGCGCGCCCCGTCTCGAGCCGACCCTGCGCAAACAGCCCCTGGCGCAGCGGCGCCCCGGCGCGCGACGGGTCCACGCGCAGATAGACCGGCACGGTGCGGCTGCCGGCCTGGGCGCTGGGGCTGATGCGCACCACGCTGGCGGGCACCGGGCCGGGCGCGCCTTCGATGACCAGCTGTGCCTGCTGGCCCACGCGCACGGCCGTGGCGTCGGCCGGGCTGAGCAGCGCCTCAAGCTCCAGGTGCGCGATGTCGAGCACTTCGACGATGCGCGCGTCCACCGCCACGCGCTCGCCCGGCTGCGCGAGCCGCTGCGCGACCTGCCCGTCGATGGGGCTGCGCAGCACCGTGTCGTCGAGCGCCTTGCGCGCCACGTCGGCGGCCGCAACCGCCGCCTGGTGGTTCGAGCGGGCCGCGTCCAGATTGGCCTGCGAAGTCGCCAGGGCCGTGGTCGAAATGAAGCCCTGCTCGACCAGCGCCTGGTTGTTGTCGTTCTGACGCTGCTGTATATCGACCTGGGACTTGGCCGCGTCGGCCTGCTGCTGCGCTTGGCGCAGCCGGGCGCGGGCCTCGGTGGGGTCGATGCGCGCGACCTCCTGGCCCGCGCGCACGCTGTCGCCCTCGCGCACCGTCAGCCCCTGAAGCTCGCCCCCGACGCGCGCCTTCACCATGGCCGAATGCAGCGCGTGCAAGGAGCCGGACACGGGCACCTCAAGCGGCAGGCTCTTGCGCTGCACGAACAGCAGCTCGCCGGCCTCCAGCCGCAGCGGCGCCTGCCCGCGCTGCGCCGCGGCGTCCGCGAGGGCCTTTCTCTGCGCCTGCCGCTCGGCCAGGGTGCGCCAGACGCCGCCGCCAAGCAAAACCAGGACGATGGCTGCCGCCATCCAGGGAATCCAGCGTTTCATGGTCACAGACTCGGGCGCAAAGGGGGAAGGAGAGGCCGGGTACGGTGCGGCGCACGATTGCACACAAAGCGCGGCGAGTGTAACGGCCTGCACGGGTCATCGTTACCAAGCTTGTCAACCTTTTGGTAAACGTTTGTCAAAACCCCCCATGACTTTGCAGACCATTACCCGCAGTGTTTCCCAGCCCTGGATGTTTGTCCGGGTCAGGGCCACCGTGTCGAGTGGCAAGCCCCCCGGAACCAGGTCGCAGAGAGGGGTGGCAGGTCCGCTGTCCGGTTGCCGCCCGCATAATGGCGGGCTCTGAGAAACCTCCATCAAAAAACACCATGGCCTTGCAAACCATTGCCCTGGGCGGCGGCTGCTTCTGGTGCACCGAAGCCGTTTTCGGGCGGGTGCGCGGCGTTGCGCATGTGGAAAGCGGCTACGCCAACGGCAACACCCCGGCCCCGAGCTACGAGCAGGTCTGCCGGGGAGACACCGGCCACGCCGAGGTGGTACGCCTGCGCTTCGATCCCGCCGTCATCGGCCTGCGCGAGTTGCTGGCGATCTTTTTTGCCACGCACGACCCCTGCACGCGCAACCGCCAGGGCAACGACGTGGGACCGCAGTACCGCAGCGGTGTCTATTTTGACGACCCCGAGCACGGCGCCATCGCCCGCGACGTGATCCGCGAGTTGGAGCAGGACCGGCTGTTCGATGCCCCCATCACCACCGAGGTGCAGCCGCTGACGAACTACAGCGCGGCCGAGGACTGCCACCAGGACTACTTCGCACACCACCCGCAACAGGCTTACTGCACGTTCGTCGTGGCCCCCAAGGTGGACAAGCTGCGCCAGCGCTTTGCGCGTTACATCAGGAATTGAGCGCCGCGTTCGCGGAAGACATAATGCAATCCGATTGCATTAACGAGTCACCGCGCCATGCCCGCCCCCTCCTCCTCCACCCCTGCGCCCATGCGCGCGCCCTGGACGCTGCCGCCCGGAATGCGCGCCACCCGGGCCACGCGGGCGCTCGCGCAGCTGTACGCGCAGCAACCGGACGCCGCGCTGTCCGAGGCGCAGGTGGAGGCGGGCCTGGCCGCTGCCGGCGCGCCGGTGAACCGGGTCACCGTGTACCGCATGCTCGATCGCTTTGCCGCCGCCGGTGTGCTGCACCGGCAGGTGGACGCGGCCCGCGTCATGCGCTTCGCACTCGCGCCGCAGGGCGCCGCGCGCCCCCGGTTCGAATGCGACGACTGCCATCGCCACTTCCAGTTGTCGCAGGGCTGCGCGCGCGTGCACAGCGCGCTCGGGCCGGTGCTGGAGGCGCTGGCCACGGCGGGGCATGAGAACCTGGCCGTGGAGATTGCGGTGCGCGGCCGCTGCGTGGGCTGCGCGCATCCGTCCGCAGGTGCGTCCGCATGATCCGCACGCGCGGTCTTTGTTTTTCCCATGCGGGCGGCGCCGCGCCGCTGCGCTTTGCGGACCTGGACCTGGAACCGGGCGGAACGCTGCTGCTGCGCGGGCGTTCGGGCGCGGGCAAGTCAACCTGGCTGGCGCTGGTGGCGGGCCTGCGGCGCGCGGCGGCAGGGGAGCTGTGCGTCGCGGGCCAGGAACTGGGCGGGCTGCGCGGTGCCGGACTCGACGCCTGGCGCGCGCGCACCATCGGCTACCTGCCCCAGAAGCTGCACCTGAGCGGCGCGCTCAGCGTCGCCGAGAACCTGGGCTTGGTCTACTTTGCCGCCGGGCTGCCCTGCGACGCCGCGGCCATTTCCCGTGCGCTCGCGCAGCTGGACGTGGCCGCGCTGGCCGCGCGCAAACCGCACCAGCTCTCCGGCGGGCAGGCGCAGCGCGTGGCCCTGGCGCGCGCCGTGCTGCGGGCGCCGCGCCTGCTGCTCGCCGACGAACCCACGGCGAGCCTGGACGACGACGC